>NZ_JBSFVR010000037.1:0-36134 GCF_053592415.1 Streptomyces sp. NPDC002690
AGCCCGCCCGGTCGGGGCGACACGGGCGGGCTCGGGGGTGGTCGGAGAGTCGCGGAGGCGGCCGTACGACGTCAGAAGCGGCCGGCCCCCAGGTCGCGGGAGACCGCCCGGGCGCAGTCGCGTACCGCCGCGATCAGCTCGGGCCGCAGCTCGCCCTCCGGGCACAGCCGCTCCACCGCGCCCGTCACCGCCACCGCGCCGACCGGCATCCTGCGCCCGTCGTGGATGGGGGCCGCGACGGCCGCCACCCCCTCCCAGGTCTCCTCCGTGTCGTCGGCCCAGCCGCGCGCCCTGGTCAGTGAGAGCGTCTCCTCGAACGCGTCCTGCGCGGTGACCGTGCGCGCGGTGAAGGCGCGCCGCTCCCCCTCCAGCGCCTCGCTGTGCGCCATCGGGTCGAACGCGGCCAGCACCTTGCCCAGCGCCGTGGAGTGCAGCGGCTGCATCGCGCCGACCTCCAGCACCTGGCGGCTGTCGTCCGGCCGGAACACGTGGTGCACGATCAGGACCCCGTGCTGGTGCAGCACCCCGAGATGGACGCTCTCACCGCTCGACCGGGCCAGGTCGTCGGTCCAGACGAGGGCCCGGGCGCGCAGCTCGTGCACGTCCAGATAGCTGTTGCCCAGGCGCAGCAGCTCCGCGCCCAGCTGGTAACGGCCGGACGCCGGGTCCTGCTCGACGAAGCCCTCCAGCTGGAGGGTGCGCAGGATGCCGTGCGCCGTACCCTTGGCGAGCCCCACGGACGAGGCGATGTCGGAGAGGCCGAGCCGGCGCTCGCCGCCCGCCAGCAGACGCAGCATCGCCGCCGCCCGCTCCAGCGACTGGATGTTCTTGGCCATCGCGCCGTACTCCTCCACTCGTCCACTCGGTTCGACAATGCTGAACACTATCGGCCGATGTCGACCTCCGCGCGGGGTGAGGTGCGGTGTTACGTCGTCTCCCCGCCGCACCTTTTCCGCCACAGCATGCAGTCCGGTCGGTGGGACGCCCGCACAGGGGTCACCGGTAGCGGGCTACGCTGGCCGGGTGCGCCTTCTGCCGGAAGTGCGCAAAGCCGACAGCCGTCGCATCCCTGGGAGATCATCCATGGCCTCGTTGCCGACCCCTTCCGCCGCCGACCCGAACAGGGCCGACGCACTCCGCGAAGCACTCGCCACCCGTGTGGTCGTGGCCGACGGAGCCATGGGCACCATGCTCCAGGCTCAGGACCCCACGCTCGAAGACTTCCAGGACCTCGAAGGCTGCAACGAGATCCTCAACGTCACCCGCCCCGACATCGTGCGCTCCGTGCACGAGGAGTACTTCGCGGTCGGCGTGGACTGTGTCGAAACCAATACGTTCGGCGCGAACCTCGCCGCTCTCGGCGAATACGACATCCCCGAGCGGGTCTTCGAACTCTCCGAGTCCGGCGCGCGCATCGCCCGCCAGGTCGCCGACGAGTTCACCGCCTCCACCGGACAGCAGCGCTGGGTCCTCGGCTCCATGGGCCCCGGCACCAAACTGCCGACCCTGGGGCACGCCCCGTACGACAAGCTCCGCGACGCCTACCAGCGGAACGCCGAGGGCCTGATCGCCGGTGGCGCCGACGCCCTCCTGGTGGAGACCACCCAGGACCTGCTGCAGACCAAGGCGTCCGTCATCGGCGCCCGCCGTGCGCTGGAGGCCACCGGTGCGAACCTTCCGGTGATCTGCTCCGTGACCGTCGAGACGACCGGCACCATGCTGCTCGGCTCCGAGATCGGCGCGGCCCTCACCGCCCTGGAACCCCTCGGCATCGACCTGATCGGTCTGAACTGCGCCACCGGTCCCGCCGAGATGAGCGAGCACCTGCGCTACCTCGCACGGCACTCGCGCATCCCGCTCTCCTGCATGCCGAACGCCGGTCTCCCCGTCCTCGGCAAGAATGGCGCGCACTACCCGCTGTCCCCGGGCGAACTCGCGGACGCCCAGGAGACCTTCGTCCGTGAGTACGGCCTCTCACTGGTCGGCGGCTGCTGCGGTACGACCCCGGAGCACCTGCGCCAGGTCGTCGAGCGCGTCCGGGGCGTCGTTCCCACCGTCCGCGACCCGCACCCCGAGCCCGGTGCCGCCTCGCTCTACCAGACCGTCCCGTTCCGTCAGGACACCTCGTACCTCGCCATCGGTGAGCGTACGAACGCCAACGGTTCCAAGAAGTTCCGCGAGGCCATGCTGGAAGCCCGCTGGGACGACTGCGTGGAGATGGCGCGCGACCAGATCCGCGAGGGCGCGCACATGCTCGACCTCTGCGTCGACTACGTCGGCCGCGACGGGGTCGCCGACATGGAGGAGCTGGCCGGGCGCTTCGCCACCGCCTCCACCCTGCCGATCGTGCTGGACTCCACCGAGGTGCCCGTACTGCGAGCCGGCCTGGAGAAGCTCGGCGGCCGTGCCGTCCTGAACTCCGTCAACTACGAGGACGGCGACGGCCCCGAGTCGCGCTTCGCCAAGGTCACCGCGCTCGCCGCCGAGCACGGTGCCGCGCTGATCGCCCTCACCATCGACGAGGAGGGCCAGGCCCGCACCGTCGAGCACAAGGTCGCCATCGCCGAGCGGCTCATCGAGGACCTCACCGGCAACTGGGGCATCCACGAGTCGGACATCCTCATCGACACCCTGACCTTCACCATCTGCACCGGTCAGGAGGAGTCCCGCGGAGACGGCATCGCCACCATCGGCGCCATCCGCGAACTGAAGAAGCGGCACCCCGACGTCCAGACCACGCTGGGCCTCTCCAACATCTCCTTCGGCCTCAACCCGGCCGCCCGCGTCGTGCTGAACTCCGTCTTCCTCGACGAGTGCGTCAAGGCCGGACTCGACTCCGCCATCGTGCACGCCTCGAAGATCCTGCCGATCGCCCGCCTGGAAGAGGAGCAGGTCAAGGTCGCGCTCGACCTGATCTACGACCGCCGCGCCGAAGGCTACGACCCGTTGCAGCGGCTCATGGAGCTGTTCGAGGGCGTCAACATGAAGTCCATGAAGGCCGGTAAGGCGGAGGAGCTCCTCGCCCTGCCGCTCGACGAGCGACTCCAGCGCCGCATCATCGACGGCGAGAAGAACGGCCTGGAGGCCGACCTCGACGAGGCCCTGAAAACCCGCCCGGCCCTGGACATCGTCAACGACACCCTGCTCGAAGGCATGAAGGTGGTCGGCGAACTGTTCGGCTCCGGCCAGATGCAGCTGCCGTTCGTGCTCCAGTCCGCCGAGGTCATGAAGACCGCGGTCGCCCATCTGGAACCGCACATGGAGAAGTCCGACGCGGAGGGCAAGGGCACCATCGTGCTGGCCACCGTCCGAGGCGACGTCCACGACATCGGCAAGAACCTCGTCGACATCATCCTCTCCAACAACGGCTACAACGTCGTCAACATCGGCATCAAGCAGCCGGTCTCCGCGATCCTCGAAGCCGCCGAGGAACACCGGGCCGACGTCATCGGCATGTCCGGCCTCCTCGTGAAGTCCACCGTCATCATGAAGGAGAACCTGGAGGAGCTGAACCAGCGCAAGCTGGCCGCCCGCTTTCCGGTGATCCTCGGCGGCGCGGCCCTCACCCGGGCCTACGTCGAACAGGACCTGCACGAGATCTACGAGGGCGAGGTCCGCTACGCCCGCGACGCGTTCGAGGGCCTGCGCCTGATGGACGCCCTCATCGCCGTCAAGCGCGGCGTCCCCGGGGCCGTCCTCCCCGAGCTCAAGCAGCGACGGGTGCCCAAGCGCGACACCGCCGTCCTGGAGGTCACCGAGCCGGAGACCGGCGTCCGCTCCGACGTCGCCACCGACAACCCGGTACCCACCCCGCCGTTCTGGGGCACCCGTGTCGTCAAGGGCATCCAGCTGAAGGAGTACGCCTCCTGGCTCGACGAGGGCGCGCTCTTCAAGGGCCAGTGGGGCCTCAAGCAGGCCCGCGCCGGCGACGGCCCGACCTACGAGGAGCTCGTGGAGACCGAGGGCCGCCCGCACCTGCGCGGCTGGCTCGACAAGCTCCAGACCGAGAACCTGCTGGAAGCCGCCGTCGTGTACGGCTACTTCCCCTGCGCCTCCAAGGGCGACGACCTGATCCTCTTCAACGAGGACGGCTCCGAGCGCACCCGCTTCACCTTCCCCCGCCAGCGCCGCGGCCGCCGCCTCTGCCTCGCCGACTTCTTCCGCCCGGAGGAGTCCGGCGAGAAGGACGTCGTCGGCCTCCAGGTCGTCACCGTCGGCTCCAGGATCGGCACCGAGACCGCCAAGCTCTTCGAGGCCAACGCCTACCGCGACTACCTGGAGCTGCACGGCCTCTCCGTCCAGCTCGCCGAGGCCCTCGCCGAGTACTGGCACGCCCGGGTCCGCTCCGAGCTCGGCTACTCCGGCGAGGACCCGGACCACGTCGAGGACATGTTCGCGCTCAAGTACCGCGGCGCGCGCTTCTCCCTCGGCTACGGCGCCTGCCCCGACCTGGAGGACCGCGCGAAGATCGCCGAGCTGCTCCAGCCCGAGCGCATCGGCGTCCACCTCTCCGAGGAGTTCCAGCTCCACCCCGAGCAGTCCACGGACGCCATCGTCATCCACCACCCCGAGGCGAAGTACTTCAACGCGCGCTGACGCGCCGCGCACGCTCGCCGGGCGGCACCTTCCCGACGTGTTCGCGTCGGGAAATCACCCGGGGCCGTTCACGCGCGAAAGCCGTACACGTCGTAGAATGGTCGGTCCAGTGAGGCCGGTCGCCCTTCTCCGGAAGGGTGGCCGGCCTTCTCTTCCCTCACGGAAGGTGTGCCGCATGACGAGTACGGTCCCCGCGTCCCTGACCCGCACGACCGACGGTGCCACCCTGCAGGCCGTCCTTCTCGACATGGACGGCACCCTGGTCGACTCCGAGGGCTTCTGGTGGGACACCGAGGTGGAGGTCTTCGCCGACCTCGGCCACCGGCTGGACGAGTCCTGGCGCGAGGTGGTCGTCGGCGGGCCGATGACCCGCAGCGCCGGTTACCTCATCGACGTGACCGGCGCGGACATCGCCGTCGAGGAACTCACGGTCCTGCTGAACGACCGCTTCGAGAAGCGCATCGGCCGGGGCGTGCCCCTCATGCCCGGCGCGGCCCGGCTGCTCGCCGAACTCTCCGCCCACGCGGTGCCGACCGCCCTCGTCTCCGCCTCGCACCGCCGGATCATCGACCGGGTACTCGACTCGATCGGCCACCACCACTTCGCGCTGACCGTCGCCGGGGACGAGGTCGCCCGCACCAAGCCGCACCCCGACCCCTACCTCGCCGCCGCCGCCGGATTCGGCGCCGACCCCGCCCGCTGCGCCGTCATCGAGGACACCGCCACCGGCGTCGCCTCGGCGGAAGCCGCCGGATGCCGGGTCGTGGCCGTCCCCTCCGTGGCGCCCATCGCACCGGCCGCCGGACGCGTGGTCGTCGGCTCGCTGGAAGACGTCGACCTGGCGTTCCTGCAGAAGCTGGTGCTGGACCCGGCGTCCCACGGAAACCAGAACTGAACGGCCCGGCGGGACCCGGCCGTAGTACGGAGCCCGGTTTGCCCGCTGCCCGCGATCCGCGTTCCGGCAGAGCCGGCCGAGCGGTCAGGGACCTCGTGCGAGGCGACCGCGACCCGTCCGCCCTCGCCGCGCTGGGGGCGCTGCTCGACGGCTCGCTCACGCAGATCGCCGACGCCTCCTCGGACGCCCGCCGCTTCGACCGGGAGAGCGTCCGAGCGGCCGCCGACGTGTGGGACAACGGAACCCATCCGCTGTTCCGGGCGGCGACCGCGCTCACCCGGCGCGGGCGCGAACGCCGGGCACGCGTGCTGCTGAAATGGCTCGCCGACCTCGGTGAGCAGCGACGGACCTGGATACTGGAGCGTACCGCGGCAGCCGGGCACTCCCTGGACCGGCTGCTCCCGCCGACAGAACCGTGGTGCGGGCCGTGGCGCGACCGCGACGGACACGTGATGGCACCGATGGGCGAGCGGCTGACACGGTCGAGTGCGGGGGAGCTGGCGGCCGACTACGACATGGCGACGGCCCAGGTCCACGATCTGAGGATGGAGCTGGCAGGCAGCCGCCTCGTGGGCCACGTCCGGCTGGACGTCGACCGCTCTTTTCCGGTCGGAGGAGGTGAGCCGCCCGAGCAGGCGAATCTGTACCTGTGGCTGGAGGACGTCGCGGAAGTCAGCTTCGATTCCCTCGACGCCCGGGGCGCCTCGCTCGACGGGTCGAGCACCGGCGAGGCGTCGATCCGTATCGGCACCCGCGGTGCACTCCGCGCGGCCACGGCGCACTACAGCCTCAAAGACCCCTACTGGTACGCCTCCGCCGCGGGGCGCCGGGCCGACGCGACCGAGGAGCGTCGCGAGAGCCGTTCCGCCGGGGCGGCGTCGCCCCCGTGGAGGTATCCGGGCCCGGCCGCGTGGGCGGCGGCGACCGTCCTGCGTGAGGCCATGGTGGAGATCCGCGGAGTCCGCTTCCCCCGCCACTGCGAAGAGATTCCGGTACGAGCCCTGCACCGGGCCTTCGCCGGAGCGGGGGAGGCGATACTCGCCGCGGGGGCACACCGACTGCCCCACCGCAGGGAGGCCGCCTTCCGCGAGCTGATCCGGACCTGGGCCGGGCGCGGAGGGCCCGGCCTGGCCCACTGGTTCGCCACCGTGCTCCGGGACGAGGCCCGCCGGTCGAAACATCTGACCGAACTCTACGAGGCGGTGAGTGGCCGGGTCGGCGCACCCGATCGCTCACCGACGGACGCGCACCCGGCCGGCGACCCACCGGGGCGGCCCGATCCCGATGGTCCGGGACCGGCGCGGTCCGAGCTCCGGCTGGCCATGTACACCTCGGACCGCAACCAGTTCGGCGGGGACCGAGAGGCATCGGGTCTGATCCACCTGGCGGTGCCGCCAGGGCCCGGGGACGGCGACTCGGCCGCCTGGCGCCTGCGTGAGGACGCGACCCCGGATCCCGCCCGCTTCCGTGTGCGGACCGAGGCCTTCCGCGGGCCAGCCGGTCCCCACGCCGTCGTGGACGAAAAGGGGGCCCGCCATCTCGTTCTGGGCGACGGGGCGCTTGAGATCACGGGCCGGAACCGGGTGGGCGATCCCCGGTGAGACATCCGGTGCGGTGCCGGTCGGGCGGGGCGCCCGGCGCGACCGTCCGGCACCGCCCGCCACTACTGCGCGCCCGGCCGCACCAGCCCGCTCTCGTACGCGTACACCGCCGCCTGCACCCGGTCGCGCAGCTGGAGCTTGGTCAGTACATGGCCGACGTGCGTCTTCACCGTCGTCTCGCTGACGAACAGGTCCGCCGCGATCTCCGCGTTCGACAGCCCGCGCGCCACCAGCTTCAGCACCTCCACCTCGCGGTCGGTCAGCCGGTGCAGCGCGTCGGGGACCGGCTCCTCGCCGGACGGGAGGTGGTCGGCGTACTTGTCGAGCAGCCGCCGGGTGACGCTCGGCGCGAGCATCGCCTCTCCAGCGGCCACGACCCGGATCGCCTGCAACAGCTCGTTGGCCGGGGCGTCCTTGAGCAGGAAGCCGCTGGCGCCCGCGCGCAGCGCCTCCACGACGTACTCGTCGAGGTCGAACGTCGTCAGCACCAGCACCTTCGCCGGACCGTCCCGGTCCGGGCCGGTGATCTGGCGGGTCGCCTCCACCCCGTCCATCCGCGGCATCCGGATGTCCATCAGCACCACGTCCGGCTGGAGCGCCCGGACTTGGTCGATGGCCTGGAGTCCGTCACCCGCCTCGCCGACCACCGCGAGATCGCCCTCGGCCTCCAGAATCATCCGGAAGCCGGTGCGCAGCAGGGGTTGATCGTCGACCAGCAGGACGCGGATTGCCACGAATAACTCCTCAGGAACCGTCTGGGGACGCGGGCCGACCGGCGTCGGCCCCCACCGGCCCCATTCTGCCCGCCTCATCCTCACGGGATTCCGGCAGCACCACGGGGAGCGGATAGACCGGGGGAGTCCCGCCGAATTCCGGGCAGACCGCACGGTGGTCGCACCAGCCGCAGAGCTTGGTCGGCCTCGGCCGCCACTCGCCGGTCTCCGTCGCCAGCCGGATCGCTTCCCAGAGCGCGTGCAGCTTCCGCTCCACCCGCTCCAGGTCCGCGACCACCGGGTCGTACGTCATGAC
Source organism: Streptomyces sp. NPDC002690 (assembly GCF_053592415.1). Taxonomy (NCBI): domain Bacteria; kingdom Bacillati; phylum Actinomycetota; class Actinomycetes; order Kitasatosporales; family Streptomycetaceae; genus Streptomyces; species Streptomyces sp. NPDC002690. The sequence continues at coordinate 8,122 of NZ_JBSFVR010000037.1, forward strand.
GTCGCCACTGCCGAGATACACCAGCTGGAGCCGGCGCGGCACCACGCCCTTGAGCCGCCAGACCACCAGCGCGTAGAACTTCATCTGGAAGAGCGCGCTCTCCGCGTACTCCGGGCGCGGCGCCTTCCCCGTCTTGTAGTCGACGATCCGGACCTCGCCCGTCGGCGCGATGTCGACGCGGTCGATCACCCCGCGCAGCCGCAGCCCCGACTCCAGCTCCGTCTCGACGAACATCTCGCGCTCGACCGGCTCAAGCCGCGTCGGGTCCTCCAGCGAGAACCACCGCTCCACCAACCGCTCCGCCTCGCCGAGCCAGCCGGCCAGCCGCTCGCCACCGGTGTCCTCGGCGAACAGCTCCGTCAGCTCCGGCTTCGACTCCAGCAGCCGGTCCCACTGCCCGGGCACCAGGGCCCGCGCCCTCGGCGCCGTACGCTCCGCCGCGGGTGCGTCGAAGAGCCGCTCCAGCACCGCGTGCACCAGGGTTCCCCGGGTGGCCGCCTCGCTCGGCTTCTCGGGCAGTTTGTCGATGACCCGGAAGCGGTAGAGCAAAGGGCACTGCATGAAGTCGTTCGCCCGCGACGGCGACAGGGAGGACGGCGGCGCGGGGGGCCGGGGTGCGGAACTCATGCCCCAGACCCTACGACCCGCCACTGACAGCGGGCGGCATACCATCGACGGCAGAGCCTCGGGCACTGCATGATCGACTCAGACGCCCACGCCCGGACGGAAGGACCCAGTGGACGAGAGCGACGAGAGCGGCGAAGGCGGGCGCCCGCAGCCCGGTGCGGGGGGAACGGACCCCGGACCCGGCAAGGAACGTCCGCGCCGCCCCGCCGGACCCGGCGGCGGCCTGCTGATGGGCCGCCCGTTCGGCGTGCCCGTGTACGTGGCCCCCAGCTGGTTCGTCGTCGCGGCGCTCATCACCTGGGTCTTCGGAGGACAGCTCGACCGCGTCCTGCCCGAGCTGGGCGCCGCCCGCTACCTGGTCGCCCTCTTCTTCGCCGTCGTCTTCTACGCCTCCGTCCTGGTGCACGAACTCGCGCACACGGTCGCCGCCCTCCGGTACAAGCTCCCCGTGCGCCGCATCCAGCTCCAGTTCTTCGGTGGAGTCTCGGAGATCGAGAAGGAGACCGAGACCCCGGGGCGCGAGTTCGTCCTCGCCTTCGTGGGACCGCTCCTCTCCCTCGTCCTGGCCGGAGTGTTCTATCTCTCCATGCAGTTCGTGGAGCCCGGCACCGTCCCCGGCGTCCTGCTCGCCGGACTGATGATCTCCAATCTGATCGTCGCCGTCTTCAACCTGCTGCCCGGTCTGCCACTCGACGGCGGGCGCATGCTGCGCGCCGTCGTCTGGAAGATCACCGGCAAGCCCATGAGCGGCACCGTCGTCGCCGCCTGGGTCGGCCGCGGCCTCGCCGTCGCCGTGCTCATCGGCCTCCCGCTGCTGACGCGCACCGGTGACTCCGCCATCGAGACCGGCGGAATGGAGACGGTCACCGACGCCCTGCTCGCCGCCATCCTCGCCGGCATCATCTGGACCGGCGCCGGCAACAGCCTGCGTATGGCACGCCTGCGCGAACACCTCCCCGAACTCCAGGCCCGCACCCTCACCCGCCGCGCCGTGCCCGTGGAATCCGCGACCCCGCTCTCCGAAGCGCTGCGCAGGGCCAACGAGGCGGGGGCCCGCGCCCTCGTCGTCGTCGATCCCGAGGGCACGCCGAAGGGCCTCGTCCGGGAGTCCGCGATCGGCGGGATCCCCGAGCACCGCCGGCCCTGGGTCGCCGTCGGCGGCCTCGCACAGGACCTCGACGAGGGCATGCGGGTACCCGCCGAACTCGCGGGCGAGGAACTGCTCGACCGGCTGCGCGCCACCCCCGCGACCGAGTACCTCGTCGTGGAGGAGACCGGCGCGGTCTACGGCGTCCTCTCCACGACCGACGTCGAACGCGCCTTCCTCGCAGCCATGAAGCGTCCCGGGTCCTGAGGACGGCTGGGGGACGGCGGCCGTCCACCGGCGGAATCCGGCCCGGGAAACACCGGTACGCTGGTCACATGTCTGAACCGACCGGTGCCGCCCGCCGACGTGGGCCCTTCAAGGTCGGGGACCAAGTACAGCTCACCGATCCCAAGGGACGCCACCACACCTTCACGCTCGAAGCCGGAAAGAACTTCCACACCCACAAGGGTTCTTTCCCGCACGACGAGCTGATCGGTGCTCCCGAGGGCAGTGTTGTCCGTACCACGGGAAACGTCGCCTATCTCGCGCTGCGCCCCCTGCTCCCCGACTACGTCCTCTCCATGCCCCGCGGCGCCGCCGTGGTCTACCCCAAGGACGCGGGCCAGATCCTGGCCTTCGCCGACATCTTCCCCGGCGCCCGGGTCGTGGAAGCGGGCGTCGGATCGGGCGCGCTCTCCACCTTCCTGCTGCGCGCCATCGGTGAGCAGGGCATGCTGCACTCCTACGAGCGCCGCGAGGACTTCGCCGAGATCGCCCAGCAGAACGTGGAGCGCTACTTCGGCAGCCCGCACCCGGCCTGGCAGCTCACCGTCGGCGACCTCCAGGACAACCTCTCCGACACCGAGGTCGACCGGGTCGTCCTGGACATGCTCGCCCCGTGGGAGTGCCTGGAGGCCGTCTCCAAGGCGCTGGTGCCCGGCGGCATCCTCTGCGCGTACGTCGCCACCACCACGCAGCTCTCGCGGACGGTCGAGTCCCTCCGGGAGATCGGCTGCTTCGCCGAGCCGCAGCCGTGGGAATCCATGATCCGCAACTGGCACGTCGAGGGTCTCGCGGTCCGCCCGGACCACCGGATGATCGGGCACACCGGCTTCCTGGTGACCGCCCGTCGCCTGGCCGACGGGGTCGAGCCCCCGATGCGCCGCCGCCGTCCCTCCAAGGGCGCCTACGGCGACGACTACGACGGTCCCGGTGGCCGGAAGGCCTCCGCCGACCGTGCGCCGGAGGCCGAGGACAGCGCCGACGTGCGCGACTGACGACCCCGACCGGCCCGTGGTGACCGACCACCACGAACCGCTCGCGGTGCAGCGATGGGCGCCGCCGCCCCGCCCTTCCGGACCGACCCGGGCAGGCGGGGCGGCGGCGCCCTTCGCGTGGGACACGTTCGCCCTGAGGGCTGTATCGCCAGGAATCGCGGGGGACAGCCTCTACCCGCGCGCGAGCCGGCGTCCGGGCCCGTCGCGGCGCCCTCCGGTTGTCCGCGGAAGCCGCCCGGCACCCCGCTGTTCCCTGCCCGTGTGAGGTGTGGCACGATGCTGGCCACCCCCTGCCGCCGATGCCCGCGGGGGCGTTCCACATGCTCCCCGGAAACATCAGGAGACAGACCGCGTGCAGCCCTCCGTGCTCCCGGACCTCGCGCACAACGACTCCAGGACGATGCACTGGCTCGCCACCGCCGCAGCGGTGTTCGCGACCGTCGCCGTCGCCGGTGTGCTGCAGCCCGGCGACCCGACCGCGTCCGCGTCCGCCGCTCCGGTCGGTACCACGGCTCCCCGGGTCACCGCCGAGGCCCCCGACCCGGCCGGCGTGGTCTTCCCGCTCGTCTGCGGGAGCGTGGGCCAGGCCGTCGGCCGGCAGGCCCGGGGCGACCTGGACGGCGACGGGAAGCCCGAGACCGTGGTGGCCGTGCACTGCGCGGCCGGCTCGGGTACGCCGCCGGACGGCGTCTACGTCCTGACACACGGAAGCGGGGCCGTACCCCGGATCGTGGCGACCCTGGTGGACCCCGCTCTGCGCACGACGGTCGGTGAACTCGCCGTGGGGAACGCCGTCGTCTCGGCGACCACGCTCGGCTACTCCTCCGACGAGGTGCCCCGGTGCTGCCCCGACCAACGGGAGGAGATCACCTGGCGGTGGTCGGGCGGTGCCTTCCTGCGGTCCGTCGCGCGGCCCGACGCCGGCGTCTGACCGGCCCCGGGCCCTGCCCGCGACAGTCAGGCCGCGTCCGGGCCGTAGACCTCGACGCTGTCCGAAACCCGACGTACGTGGATGCAGTCGCCGGGGCACTCCTTGGCCGAATCCACCACGTCCGTCAGCAGGGGCAGCGGGACCCGCGTGGTGGCGCCCGGCTCCTGGAGCAACTCGTCGTCGGCGCTCTTCACATAGGCCAGTCCGTCGATGTCCAGCTCGAACACTTCCGGGGCGTACTGGACGCAGATCCCGTCGCCCGTGCACAGGTCCTGGTCGATCCAGACCTCCAGATCCTCGGTGTCGCTCGTGCCGGGCGAGTCCTGCTGCACGGTCATATGTCCTGCCGATCCCTGCGTATCTCAACCAATTGAAGCCAGCCCTGACGGGTGTTGAACGGTTCGACGATACAACTGGCTGCTTTCGGGTGCCCAAGGGTGGGTATTCCCTTGGCACGAGGGGGAGAGCAAGGGTGAAGATCGGACACACCCCGCGGTCTTTGTGATCTAGGGGTTTCAATCACCACCCACGCAGGTAGGGTCAGGAAGCGTCCAGCTCCCCTTGGAGGAGGTGAGGACCGTGGCAGCCCACGACGACGACATCAACCGTGCCATCCGGCCCGGGCGGGGGTCAGAAGACCCGTCGGGCCAGGTCGCCTATCTTGAGCAGGAAATCGCCGTCCTGCGACGTAAGCTCGCCGACTCTCCGCGTCATTCGAGAATTCTCGAAGAGCGGGTCGTCGAGTTGCAGACCAGTCTGTCCGGCGTGACCGCACAGAACGAACGGCTCGCCCATACGCTCCGCGAGGCCCGCGACCAGATCGTGGCTCTCAAGGAGGAGGTCGACAGGCTCGCCCAGCCGCCTGCGGGCTTCGGCGTGTTCCTGCAGGCCAATGAGGACGGTACCTGCGACATCTTCACCGGGGGCCGCAAGCTCCGGGTGAACGTCAGCCCCAGTGTTGAGCTCGAAGGCCTCCGTCGAGGCCAGGAAGTCATGCTCAACGAAGCGCTCAACGTGGTCGAGGCCATGGAATTCGAGCGGGCCGGGGACATCGTCACCCTCAAGGAGATCCTTGAGGACGGCGAGCGTGCCCTGGTGGTCGGGCACACCGACGAGGAACGGGTGGTGCGGCTCGCCGAGCCGCTGCTCGACATCACCATCCGCCCCGGCGACGCGCTCCTGCTGGAACCCAGGTCCGGCTACGTCTACGAAGTGGTGCCCAAGAGCGAGGTCGAGGAACTCGTCCTCGAAGAGGTCCCGGACATCGACTACGACAAGATCGGCGGCCTGGGCGACCAGATCGAACTGATCCGCGACGCGGTCGAGCTCCCGTACCTCCACCCCGACCTCTTCAAGGAGCACGAGCTCCGTCCGCCGAAGGGCATCCTGCTCTACGGTCCGCCCGGCTGCGGCAAGACGCTCATCGCCAAGGCAGTCGCCAACTCGCTCGCCAAGAAGGTCGCCGAGGTGACCGGCCAGCCCACGGGGAAGAGCTACTTCCTCAATATCAAGGGCCCCGAACTCCTCAACAAGTACGTCGGTGAGACCGAGCGGCACATCCGCCTCGTCTTCCAGCGTGCCCGGGAGAAGGCGAGCGAGGGTACCCCCGTCATCGTCTTCTTCGACGAGATGGAATCCCTCTTCCGTACCCGCGGCAGCGGCGTCAGCTCGGACGTGGAGAACACCATCGTCCCGCAGCTGCTCGCCGAGATCGATGGTGTGGAAGGGCTGGAGAACGTCATCGTCATCGGCGCCTCCAACCGCGAGGACATGATCGACCCGGCCATTCTCCGGCCCGGCCGTCTCGACGTGAAGATCAAGATCGAGCGACCGGACGCGGAGGCCGCGAAGGACATCTTCGCGAAGTACCTCACCTCGTCGCTTCCGCTGCACTCGGACGATCTGGCCGAGCACGCCGGCTCCAAGCCGGCCGCCGCCCACGCCATGATCCAGTCCGTGGTCGAGCGGATGTACACGGAATCGGAGGAGAACCGCTTCCTCGAAGTCACCTACGCCAACGGTGACAAGGAAGTCCTCTATTTCAAGGACTTCAACTCCGGCGCGATGATCCAGAACATCGTCGACCGGGCGAAGAAGATGGCCATCAAGGCGTTCCTCGAAGAAGGCCAGAAGGGCATTCGCGTCTCCCATCTCCTCCAGGCTTGCGTGGACGAGTTCAAGGAGAACGAGGACCTGCCCAACACCACCAACCCGGACGACTGGGCCCGGATCTCCGGAAAGAAGGGCGAGCGGATCGTCTTCATCCGCACGCTCGTCACCGGAAAGCAGGGCGCGGACACCGGCCGTTCCATCGACACGGTCGCGAACACCGGGCAGTACCTGTAACGAACGGACCGGCTGCGGCTGCCCCACGGGGCATCCGCAGCCGGCTGTTTTCCCCGGAGCCGCCGCCGTATCGCGCCGTATCCGCGCCTTATCCGCGCCGCATCCGAACAAAGACGTAATGGATCTCCCCACCGGGGCAGAGGCGCTCTAGGCTCTGACGTACCGCCGACCGCGCAGTGCGGGGCCGGACGACCGCGCACGCAAACCGGACAAGCAGCGGTACTTGAGCGTCGTTCCCGGAGGGACGACGCCGGGCAAGGAGGGCCGCATGACCGTACGGCGAGTAATGGGCATCGAGACGGAGTACGGAATCTCCGTCCCCGGCCACCCCAACGCCAATGCCATGCTCACCTCGTCCCAGATCGTCAACGCCTACGCGGCCGCGATGCACCGGGCGCGCCGAGCCCGCTGGGACTTCGAGGAGGAGAATCCGCTGCGGGACGCGCGAGGCTTCGACCTCGCCCGCGAGACCGCCGACTCCAGCCAGCTCACCGACGAGGACATCGGCCTGGCCAACGTCATCCTGACCAACGGCGCCCGCCTCTACGTCGACCACGCGCACCCCGAGTACAGCTCCCCGGAGATCACCAACCCCCGGGACGCCGTCCTCTGGGACAAGGCCGGCGAGCGCATCATGGCCGAGGCCGCCGAACTGGCCGCGGCCATCCCGGGTGCCCAGCCGATCCACCTCTACAAGAACAACACCGACAACAAGGGCGCCTCCTACGGCACGCACGAGAACTACCTGATGAGAAGGGACACCCCCTTCTCGGACATCGTGCGCCACCTGACCCCGTTCTTCGTGAGCCGCCAGGTCGTCACCGGGGCGGGACGGGTCGGCATCGGGCAGGACGGCCGCGACCACGGTTTCCAGCTCAGCCAGCGCGCCGACTACTTCGAGGTGGAGGTGGGGCTGGAGACGACGCTCAAGCGCCCCATCATCAACACCCGCGACGAACCGCACTCCGACGCGGAGAAGTACCGCAGGCTGCACGTCATCATCGGGGACGCCAATCTCTCCGAGATCTCGACCTATCTGAAGCTCGGCACCACCTCCCTGGTCCTCTCGATGATCGAGGACGGGTTCATCAACGTGGACCTCGCGGTCGACCAGCCCGTACGGACCCTGCACCAGGTCTCGCACGACCCGTCCCTCCAGCGCCTGATCACGCTCCGCAGCGGCCGGACACTCACCGCGGTGCAGCTTCAGATGGAGTACTTCGAGCTGGCCCGCAAGTACGTCGAGGAGCGATACGGCGCCGACGCCGACGAGCAGACCCGGGACGTCCTGCTGCGCTGGGAGGACACCCTCAACCGCCTGGAGAACGACCCGATGAGCCTGTCGGGCGAGCTGGACTGGGTGGCCAAGCGGGCCCTGATGGACGGCTACCGCCGCAGGGACGGCCTGGAGTGGGACGCCCCGCGCCTGCACCTGGTGGACCTCCAGTACGCGGACGTACGGCCCGACAAGGGGCTCTACAACCGGCTCGTGGCCAGTGGGCGGATGAAGCGCCTCTGGGACGAGGACGCGGTCTCCAGGGCGCGTACACAGCCTCCGGAGGACACCCGGGCCTATTTCCGGGGCCGCTGCCTGGAGCAGTACGCGGACGACGTGGCCGCCGCCTCCTGGGACTCGGTCATCTTCGACCTCCCGGGCCATGACTCTCTGCAACGGGTGCCCACCATGGAGCCGCTGCGCGGTACGCGGGAGCACGTCAAGAACCTCCTGGACCGCTGCCGCACGGCGGAAGAGCTGGTCCGGGTGCTGTCCGGCGGCTGAACGGGCCGCCGGAGGGGAATGATCGGGACAGGGCCCGGACGTTGGAAAAGTACCGGGCCGATGTCGGACCCCGTGGGTAGGGTCTGATCAAGAGCTTCGAATGCTTCGAACCGAGCGGGGTGAGCTAGATGGCGACCAAGGACACCGGCGGCGGACAGCAGAAGGCGACGCGCTCCACCGAGGAGACCGAGGAGCAGGCGCAGGAAGCGCAGGCTTCGGAGGACCTCAAGGAGCGCCAGGAGAAGCTGAGCGACGACGTCGACTCGGTCCTGGACGAGATCGACGACGTCCTGGAGGAGAACGCCGAGGACTTCGTGCGGAGCTTCGTACAGAAGGGCGGGGAGTAGTCCGCGCGGACACCGGTTCCGGACAGCCGTCCGGACACGTGTTCCGTGCACGGGTCACCGGAGGTGAACGGGCGTCCGGCGCCCTGAACCACCGGACCGGCTTCCCGTACGCATGCCGCCGCTGACCGGGAGGTCACCGGCGGCGGCGGGGCCGTCGCGGGGGAGCGGCCGGCCGGCGAGTACCTCCGCCGGCCGCTTCCCCCGTACAGGTGGATCACCGCCACCGGGCGGGTAGGGTCCGTGACGTACGGTGCTTCAACCGCACACCGGCCATCGGCGCATCGGGCGTCCGTCCCGACCCCGGCGGGCCGTCGCATGCATACCTGGAGGGAAACGCGTGGAAGCCAACACTCGTCACACCGGGCGTCTACCAGCTGCGTTCCTGACGCCGGGTTCGTCCTCGTTCATGGACTTCCTGTCCGACCACGCACCCGCGATGCTTCCGGGCAACCGGAGCCTCCCGCCGCTCAAGGGCGCCGTCGAGGCACCGCACGGGACGACCATCGTCGCGGCCTCGTTCCCCGGCGGTGTGGTGCTCGCCGGTGACCGGCGGGCCACCATGGGCAACATGATCGCGCAGCGCGACATCGAGAAGGTCTTTCCCGCCGACGAGTACTCCGCCGTCGGTATCGCGGGCACCGCCGGTCTCGCGGTGGAGATGGTCAAGCTCTTCCAGCTGGAGCTGGAGCACTTCGAGAAGGTCGAGGGCGCGCAGCTCTCCCTGGAGGGCAAGGCGAACCGCCTCTCCACGATGATCCGCGGCAACCTGGCGATGGCCATGCAGGGACTCGCGGTCGTCCCCCTCTTCGCCGGCTACGACGTCGACAAGGGCCGGGGCAGGATCTTCTCGTACGACGTCACCGGAGGCCGCTCCGAGGAGCACGCCGGATACGCCTCCACGGGCTCCGGCTCGCTCTTCGCGCGCGGCTCCATGAAGAAGCTCTACCGCGAGGACCTGACGGAGTCCCAGGCGCTCACCCTGGTCGTGCAGGCCCTGTACGACGCCGCGGACGACGACTCCGCGACGGGCGGCCCCGACGTGGCGCGCCGCATCTACCCGATCGTCACCGTCATCACCGACGAGGGCTTCCGCCGGCTGTCGGACGGCGAGTCCTCCGCGATCGCCCGGGAGATCCTGGAGCGCCGTCTCGAACAGCCCGACGGCCCGCGCGCGGCTCTGCTCTGATCCGGCCCGGGGTTCCGGGGATTCCCAGATGCACTCGTCACTGACAGAAAGGGACGGATAGCCGGTGTCGACGCCGTTCTATGTCTCACCCCAGCAGGCCATGGCCGACCGGGCGGAATACGCCCGCAAGGGCATCGCCCGAGGTCGCAGCCTGGTCGTGCTGCAGTACGCCGACGGCATTGTGTTCGTCGGCGAGAACCCGTCCCGCGCGCTGCACAAGTTCAGCGAGATCTACGACCGGATCGGCTTCGCCGCCGCCGGCAAGTACAACGAGTACGAGAACCTCCGCATCGGCGGGGTCCGCTACGCAGATCTGCGCGGATACACCTACGACCGCGACGACGTGACGGCCCGTGGGCTGGCCAACGTCTACGCGCAGACGCTCGGCACCATCTTCTCCAGCGCGGCCGAGAAGCCGTACGAGGTGGAGTTGGTCGTCGCCGAGGTCGGTGCCGAGCCCGAGGGCGACCAGATCTATCGGCTGCCGCACGACGGTTCGATCGTCGACGAACACGGGTCGGTCGCGGTCGGCGGGAACGCCGAGCAGATCAGCACCTTCCTGGATCAGCGGCACCGCGACGGCATGACGCTGGCCGAGGCGCTCAAGCTCGCCGTCCAGGCGCTCTCCCGCGACCCCAACGGCAGCGAGCGGGAGATCCCCGCGGAGCGGCTGGAGGTCGCGGTGCTGGACCGGACCCGGCCCCAGCAGCGCAAGTTCAAGCGGATCGTCGGCCGGCAGCTCGCGCGCCTGCTGGAAGCCGACGGCGCCGCGGCGACCACCCCCACGGACGCGCCGTCCGACACGGAGGAGACCGAGTCCGAGGAGTCGAGCGGGTCCACCGAGGAGTAGTCCCGGCGGCCGGTCAGTGACCCTGCCCCGGGCTCCCCGTCCAGCGGACGCGGAGCCCGGGGCACCGTCGTGTCTGCGGTCCGCGGTCTGCCGGTCGGCCGTCAGCCGGCCGTGGGGGGCGCGGCGGTGGAGCCGCGTACGACCAGCTCCACCGGCAGGCTGCCGGTACGGACGGGGCGGCCCTCCAGCACCGCGAGCAGGGCGGTCATGCCCCGCTCGCCGACCTGCTCGGCGGGGAGCGCCACCGTGGTCAGCTCGGGCTCCACCGCGGTGGCGAGCGCCAGGTCGTCGAAGCCCGACACGGACAGGTCGTCGGGCACCCGCAGGCCGAGGCGCCGGGCCGCCTTGCAGGCCCCCGCCGCCAGGACGTCCCCGTCGCAGACCAGCGCGGTCGGCCGGGGCCCCGGAGCGGTCAGCACCGCCTCGGCCGCCCGCAGCCCCCCGGAGACCTCCAGCGCCGAGGCGACCGTACGCAGCGAGGTGCCGGGTACCGCCGTGAGCGCCTCGCGCAGGGCGCGGGCGCGCACCGCGAAGGTCCACGAGTCGACGGCAGCGGCCACGTGCGTGAAACGGCGGTGACCGAGGGCGAGCAGATGCTCCGCCACCTGACGCATCCCGTCCGCGATGTCGAGGTTCACCCGGGCCGCGGCGCCCGCTCCGGACGGGTCGCTGTCCAGCATCACCAGCGGCAGCTCCGTACCGCTCAGTGCCCCGAGGGCCTCCGTCGCCATGGACGAGGCGATCACCCCGTCGAGCGCCGCACGGGCGCTGGCGAAGGGGTCCTTCGCCGGTCCGGTGCCGTCGGGCGACGGGTAGAGCACCACTCCGAAGTCGTGGTCGGCGGCGACCGAGGCGGCGCCCGTGTAGACGCGGGCGAAGAACTCGTGGGTGAGTGCGGGCACCACCAGCAGCGCGGTGCGGGTCTTCCCCAGGCGCAGGCTGCGCGCCGCGAGGTTGGGCCGGTAGCCGAGGTCGCGCGCGCTCGCCCGGACCCGCTCCGCGGTGGCCTCCGACACTCTGCCCGTCCACTTACCGCCCAGCACCAGTGAGACCGTCGCCTGCGACACCCCCGCGACCCGCGCCACGTCCCGGCTGGTGGGGCGGGCCGGGGCCGGCTGGGACGTGCTGCTCACTGGGGCCTCCGTGCGGGTGGTGCGGTGCGGGACCGTCCGGGCCGGCCGGAGCGCGGCGGGTGCTGCGCGGTGGACCGGCGGACTGCGCACATGGTACGTATGAACCTTGAAGTTATACGTAAAACCTCGGGCGGGCGTGGGCCCGCACCGGGGGAGAGGGGCGGGAAATGGCCGCGGGATATCTGGACATCCTCCGGGAGCGGCACGCGGCCCGGCTGCTCACCGGCACCCTGGTCGGACGGCTGCCGAACGGCATCGCCCCGATCGCGATCGTGCTCTTCACCCGGGCCGAGGGCGGCAGCTATTCGCTGGCCGGCGGGCTCGCCGCCGCGTACGGCCTCGCCACGGCCGTAGGGCAGCCGCTCCTCGGCCGGGCGGTGGACCTGTACGGCCAGCCGCGCGTGCAGTTCCCGGCGGCGGTCGTCTCCGCCCTCGGCATGGTGCTGCTGGCCCTCGCGGGCCTGGACCCGCTGCCGCTCGCCTACGCGGCGGTCATCCTCGCCGGAGTGGCCACCCCGCCCCTGGAGGGCGGGCTGCGCGCCCTCTGGCCCTCCGTCCTCGGGCAGCGCGAGGAGCGGGTGCACCGCGCCTACGCCCTGGACGCCGTCGCCCAGGAGGTCATGTTCACCGCAGGGCCGCTGCTGGTGACCCTGCTGGTGTCGCTCTGGTCGCCGGCCGTGGCGCTGCTCGTCGTCAACGCCGCCGGGGTACTCGGGGCGCTCTCGGTGGTCCTGTCCGAGCCCTCCCGCACCTGGCGGTCCGCACCCCGCGAGGCCCACTGGCTCGGCGCCCTGCGCTCGCCCGGGCTTCTCGCCCTCCTCGGCTCGCTCTTCTTCGTCGGGATCGCGCTCGGCTCGATCACCGTGGCGGGCGTCGCCTACGCCGACGACCAGGGCCGCGAGTCCGTGTACGGCTGGCTGATGGCGGCCCTGGGGCTCGGCGCGCTGATCGGCGGTGCGGCGTACGGGGCCCGGCAGTGGGCCGGTGCGCCCGAGCGGCGGCTCCGCGGCCTCGTCGCCCTGCTCGCCCTCTGCTACCTGCCGCTCGTGCTGACGCCCGGTGTGGTCGCGATGACGGCCCTCGCCGCCCTCGCCGGGGTGTTCCTCGCGCCTTCCATCGCCTGCTCGTTCATCGTGGTCGACCGGCACGCGCCCCGGGGCACCGTGACCGAGGCGTTCTCCTGGCTGGTGACGACCATCGGTGTGGGCGCGGCGGCCGGTACGGCCGTGGCGGGGCCCGCCGTCGAGCTGGGCGGCACGGCATGGAGCTTCGCCGTCGCCGGAGCGGGCGGAGTGGCGGCCCTGCTGGTTCTGCTGGCCACCGGAAAGGTCCTCGCAGTTCCGGCACGTGAGCGCGTCGTCGCGGCCGGTTCGGAAAATGATCGAAACGGAGCTGTCGAACCCGGTTTCAGCTCACGCCGTAAGGCGTAATGTTCAGTCATGGACCGCCGCATTTTCGGGCTGGAGAACGAGTACGGCGTCACGTGCACGTTCAGGGGACAGCGCCGACTGTCACCTGACGAAGTGGCGCGCTACCTCTTCCGCCGTGTCGTGTCATGGGGCCGCAGCAGCAATGTCTTTCTGCGGAACGGCGCCCGCCTCTACCTCGACGTGGGTTCGCATCCGGAATACGCAACTCCCGAATGCGACAACCTCACTGAGCTTGTCACCCACGACAAGGCTGGCGAACGCATTCTGGAAGGTCTGCTCGTCGACGCCGAACGCCGCCTGCACGAGGAAGGAATCGCGGGCGACGTCTATCTCTTCAAGAACAACACCGACTCAGCGGGCAACTCCTACGGCTGCCACGAGAACTACCTCGTGGCCCGGCACGGGGAATTCTCCCGGCTCGCGGACATCCTCATTCCGTTCCTCGTCACGAGGCAGCTGATCTGCGGCGCGGGCAAGGTCTTGCAGACCCCGCGCGGAGCGGTCTACTGCGTGAGCCAGCGTGCCGAGCACATCTGGGAGGGCGTCAGCTCCGCCACCACGCGCTCCCGGCCGATCATCAACACCCGCGACGAGCCGCACGCCGACGCCGAGCGCTACCGCCGCCTGCACGTCATCGTCGGTGACTCGAACATGTCCGAGACGACCATGCTGCTCAAGGTCGGCGCCACCGACCTCGTGCTCCGCATGATCGAAGCGGGCACGGTGATGCGCGATCTGACGCTGGAGAACCCGATCCGGGCGATCCGCGAGGTCAGCCACGACACGACCGGCCGGCGCAAGGTGCGCCTGGCCAGCGGCCGCGAGGCGTCGGCCATCGAGATCCAGCGCGAGTACTACGACAAGGCGGTCGACTTCGTCGAACGCCGGGGCATCCGCACCGGCACCGTCGACCAGGTCCTCGAACTCTGGGGCCGCACCCTGGACGCGATCGAGGCGGAGGACCTCGACAAGATCGCCACCGAGATCGACTGGGTCATGAAGTACAAGCTCATCGAGCGGTACCGGGCCAAGCACAACATGACCATGTCGCACCCGCGGGTCGCTCAGATAGACCTCGCCTATCACGACATCCACCGGCGCCGAGGTCTGTACTACCTCCTGGAGCGCAAGGGCCAGGCCACCCGCATCTGCAACGACCTGAAGATCTTCGAGGGCAAGTCCGTGCCCCCGCAGACCACCCGGGCGCGGCTGCGCGGGGACTTCATCAAGCGGGCCCAGGAGCAGCGGCGGGACTTCACCGTCGACTGGGTCCACCTCAAGCTCAACGACCAGGCACAGCGCACGGTGTTGTGCAAGGACCCGTTCCGCTCGGTGGACGACCGGGTGGAGAAGCTGATCGCGGGAATGTAGAGGCGGCCCCGCGCCCGTCGACGGCTCCGCGCCGTCACCCGGCTTCGTGAGGCAGGCCCCGGAACACCCGTTCCGGGGCCTGTCCCGTGCGCCCGTGCCGTACTCGAACACCACGCCGTACGCGGCGCCCGAGGGTCGCACGCACGGGGGAGACGACCGGCCGGGCCGCGTCGCGGGGCGTCGCGAACCGGTTCCGCACAGTGCGAAGGCCGTAAGGTGTCCGGGACCCATGACTGTGTCGTCTGAGATCTGAGGAACCAGTGCGCCGACTTGCCGGCCTTCTCGTCGTCCCCCTCCTGCTGCTCTCCGCAGCGGCCTGCGGCAGCGACGACAAGGCCTCCGACTCCGCTTCGTCCGAGACCGGCGTGCCCGCGATCACCGCGGGTGCCAAGTTCGGTGAGAAACCCACCATCGCCAAGGGCGTGGGCGACCCGCCCAAGGAGCTGAAGACCACGGTCATCAGCGAGGGCGACGGTGCCGCGCTGAAGAACGGTGACGCGGTCCAGGTCAACTACCTCGGCCAGGCCTGGGACTCCACGAAGCCGTTCGACAACAGCTTCGACCGCAAGACCCCGTTCGATCTGACCCTGGGCGCCGGCATGGTCATCCAGGGCTGGGACAAGGGCCTCGTCGGCCAGAAGGTCGGCAGCCGCGTCCAGCTGGTCATCCCGCCGGACCTCGCGTACGGCGCACAGGGCCAGGGCGACATCAAGGCCAACGCGACCCTCGTCTTCGTCATCGACGTCGTCAAGGCCACCCAGATCCCGGCCTCCGCCGAGGGCACCAAGGTCCCCCAGAACGACGCCGCGCTGCCGAAGGTCGGCACCAACACGGACGGCAAGGCGCCCAGCGTCACCGTCCCGAAGAGCGACCCGCCCACCAAGCTCTCCTCCACCTACGTGCTGGAGTCCGACGGCGCGGTCATCACGGACACCGACAGCGTCGTGGTGAACTACGTGGGTCTGCTGTGGAAGGACGGAAAGACGTTCGACAGCACCTACGAACAGGGGAAGACCCAGACCTTCCCGCTGGAGCAGGTGACCCTCAAGGGCCTGAAGAGCGGGCTGGTCGGCAAGAAGGTCGGCAGCCGGGTGCTGCTGGTCATCCCGCCGGACCAGGGCTTCGGTGACGAGGCGCAGCAGTCGATTCCCGCCAAGTCGACCCTGGTCTTCGCGGTGGACCTGCTGGCGAAGATGTAAGACTGTCCCGGTTGTGCAGTTCATCTTTTCCAAGGAGCAGTTTTAGTGAGCATCGACAAGCCCGAGGTCGACTTCCCGGGCGGCGAGCCGCCGACCGACCTCCAGATCAAGGAGATCTGGGAGGGCGACGGCGCCGTCGCCAAGGCCGGCGACTTTGTCTCCGTCCACTACGTGGGCGTGGCCTTCTCCACCGGTGAGGAGTTCGACTCCTCGTGGAACCGCGGTGAGCCGCTCAAGTTCCCGCTCGGTGCCGGCCGGGTCATCGCGGGCTGGGACCAGGGCGTCCAGGGCATGAAGGTCGGCGGCCGTCGCCAGCTGATCATCCCGGCGCACCTCGCCTACGGTGACCGCGGTGCCGGTGCCGCCATCGCGCCGGGTGAGACGCTGATCTTCGTCTGCGACCTCGTCGCGGTCTGATCGTCGGACCTGATCGTCGGACGTGATCGTCCGGCTGGTCCGGACCGCCCGTTCGTCCGGCGGTCCGACCGCTCGGCGATCTGGCCGGAAAGCGACCCTGTCGCCATCCGCCAGGCGTCCGCCAGGATCGCGCCTCCTTCGCGGAGGCCCGGGAGGGCCCGTGCCGTTCGGCACGGGCCCTCCCGGCGTCGGTGCCCGGGCACGCGTGTTTTTGCCGGGGCCCCCGGGGGCGGTACGGTCGAGCGTCGTAGCGCATGGAGAGAAGGGGCGTCGATGGCGATTGCCAAGGCCGAGCGGTTGATGAACCTCGCGCTGTGCCTGCTGGGCACACGGCGTCCGCTCAGCAAGCGCGAGCTGCGCGGCTCCATCGAGGCGTACCTCGAAGCCGGTTCGGACGAGTCCTTCAACCGCATGTTCGAGCGCGACAAGGACGACCTGCGCGAACTCGGCCTCGTCATCGAGACCGTCGAGGGACTCGACGGAGACATCGGCTACCTCGCCCGCCGCGACAGCAACCGCCTCCCGCCGATCACTCTCAGCGCGGAGGAGGCGGCGGCCCTGGAGATCGCCGCGAAGGTGTGGCAGCAGGCCCGCCTCGCCGGAGCCGCCAGTGGCGCGCTGCAGAAGCTTCGGGCCGCCGGAATGCCCGAGGCCGAGGACACGTACGAGGTACCGAGCGCCCTCGAACCGCGCATCCCC
The DNA here is from genome assembly GCF_053592415.1 of Streptomyces sp. NPDC002690. NCBI lineage: Bacteria > Bacillati > Actinomycetota > Actinomycetes > Kitasatosporales > Streptomycetaceae > Streptomyces > Streptomyces sp. NPDC002690. The sequence continues at coordinate 24,802 of NZ_JBSFVR010000037.1, forward strand.
GTGCACGAGGCCGCCTTCGAACCGCTGATGCTGGCCTGCCGCGACCGACGCCCGGTCACCTTCGACTACCGCAAGGGCAATTCCGCCCACGCCGAACAGCGCCAGGTCGAGCCCTGGGGGCTGGAGTGCTGGCGCGGCCACTGGTACCTGGCCGGCTGGGACCGGGAGCGCGGCGCCGAGCGCGTCTTCCGCCTCTCCCGCATCACCGGCAGGGTCCGCTCCCGGGCCGGCGTCTTCACCGCCGCCATCCCCGACGTGGTCACCGTCCGGGAGACCGTGGAGAGCTGGGCCGGCGAGACCGCCACCCGCACCGCCCGGATCAGGCTGCGCGGCGGGGCCGGCTTCCCGCTGCGCTCGCGCGCGGTCTCGGTACGGGACCTCGGCGACGGCTGGGACGAGCTGGAGATCCCGTACGGACACGGGCTCGACGCCTGGCTCGTCGAGTTCGGACCGGACGTCGTCGTGCTCGGACCGGCCGATCTGCGGGCCGATGTGGTCGACCGGCTGCGCGCCGTGGCGAAGGACTGAAGGACTCGAGGACTGAGGGCGACGACACCATGGCCACGAACGCGATCGACCAGACCCGGCGGATGCTCTCCCTGGTGACCTATCTGCGCGAGCGCCCCGGCGCCCATGTGCAGGACGTCGCCCGGGCCTTCGGCATCACCGAGGACGAGCTCATCTCCGACCTGGACGTGCTGCCCATGTGCGGGACCAGCTTCCGCGGCGGCGATCTGCTCGACATCGACACCGACGGCGACCGGATCTGGTGGCACAACCCGGACGACGTCGCCGAGCCGCTGCGGCTCGCCGCCGACGAGGCCACCGCGCTGCTCGTCGCCGCGCGGGCCGTCGCCACCCTGCCCGGACTGCGCGAGAGCGACCGGCTCGCGCTGGTACGGGCCACCGCCAAGCTGGAGACGGCCGCGGGGGAGACCGGTGCGGCCAGCTCCCGGCTCTCGGTGACCTTCGAGTCGGAGGGTGGCGTCTTCGCCGAGGTCGACCGGGCCATCTCCGAACGCCGACGGCTCTGGCTGCGCTACTACTCGCCCGCCCGGGACGAACTCACCGAGCGCGAGGTGGACCCGATCCGGCTCTTCGCCGTGGGCCACACCTACCTGGAGGGCTGGTGCCGGCTCTCCGAGGCCCGGCGCACCTTCCGTCTGGACCGGGTCGCGGAGATCCGGCTGCTCGACGACCCGGCCGCACCCCCGGAGCTGGAGCTCCGCGACCTGTCGGAAGGGCTCGTGCAGCCGGCCGCGGAGGACCCGGAAGTGGTGATCGAGGTCGGCGCCGGCGGCCGGTGGGTCGCCGAGTACTACCCGCACGACCGTGCCGAGGAGCGTCCCGACGGCGGGCTGGTGATCACCCTGCGCACCCCGGACCCGGCCAGCTTGCGGAGGCTGGCGCTCCGGCTCGGTGGCGAGGGCCGTATCGTGTCGCCCCCGGAGCTGGCCGAGAGCGCCCGCCGGGCCGCGGCCGAAGCGCTCGCCGCCTACGACGGCGTGGTCTGACGATGACGGGAACCCAGGACGGCACCGAGTCCCCGGGGTCACATGGGACGGGCGTCGCGGAAGCGGCCCGGCTCGCGGCGGACCACACCGTAACGTTCCGGGCCGGCTGCCCCGACTGCCGGACGCGCTTCGAGCTCGGTGCCGAGGCGTTGCGCCTCGCGATCGGGGCCGGCCCCCGCACCACCTTCTACTCCTTCACCTGTCCCGAGTGCGGCTCGGCCGTGCGCAAGCCCGCCGGGGAGCGCATCGTCGAGCTCCTCACCGGTGGTGGCGTACGGACGCTGCGGCTGCACACCGCTCCGTAGCCGCGGCAGCCCGCCCCGTGTCCGCCGCCCGCTTCCCTCCGCGTCCCCCGAAAGAGGCTCAGCCCGCATGTTCTGGCCCATGCTTGCCATCACTCTGGGATTTCTGGGGATCGCCGTGCTCGGCGTTCTCGCCGTCCGGGTCTTCCTCGAAGTCCGACGGCTCGGCCGGCAGGTGGCTACCACCTCGGAGCGGATCAACCGGGCCGCCCAGGACCTGGAACGGGCCGCGACGCGCCTCGCCTCCACGGCGGACGTCCTCCGGTAGCGGGAGCCGCGGCCTCCGGATTCGCGGGACCTCGCGGTACGCTGCTGGGGTCGGCCCAGGCAGGAGGCGTGGTCCGGAACCGCGTGTATGCACGGGCATTGCCTGGTGTTTACCACTGCGGGTTACGATCGCTGCCAGCTGACCGTTCGGACGCGTGTCCGACTGATCGGGTAGTGAGCCCGTTCCTCCAGTCACCCCAGTGAGAAGGAAGTCGCACACATGATCGGCAATCTGAAGCCCCTTGAGTTGGTTCTGATCATCGCTGTCATCCTGCTGCTCTTCGGTGCCAAGAAGCTTCCGGACATGGCGCGTTCGCTCGGCAAGTCCGCGCGTATCCTCAAGAGCGAGGCGAAGGCGATGAAGCGCGACGACGCCGAGCCCGCCACCCCCACCGCCGAGACGGTCGCCGAGCCCACCCCGAAGCCTGCCGCCGCTCGCACCATCCAGGCCGCTCCGGGTGACGTCACCAGCGCGCGCCCCGTCGCCGAGCCCAACCCCACCACCCAGAGCTGACAGCTGATCCGTTCCACCGACGGCTGCCGCACGAGACGAGGGAAGTGGGTTGCTCAAGTCTGCCCGCAAGCAGGAGAAGAACGACGAGGGGCGGATGCCCCTCCTCGATCACCTGCGTGAGCTGCGTAACCGGCTTCTGAAGGCCGTTCTGGCCATTGTCGTGGTGACGATCGTCGCCGCCTTCTTCCAGAAGGACATCTACGACTTCCTTCTGCGACCGATCCTCTCCTCGGTCGGCTGCAAGGACGGCGTGGTCACCGCGGTCAATGGCAAGCCCTGTGCGCTGCTGAAGACCGACACCTTGATGGCACCGTTCACCAACGCCCTCAAGGTCGCCCTCATGTCCGGCGTGCTTCTCGCCACGCCGGTCTGGCTGTACCAGCTGTGGGCCTTCGTGGCCCCGGGCCTCCACAAGGGCGAGAAGCGGTACGCCTACGGCTTCGCCGTCATCGGTGCCCCGCTCTTCCTGGCCGGCGGCTACCTCGCCTATCTGATCCTGCCGCAGACCGCGCAGATCATGCTCGGTTTCAGCCCGGACAGCGTGCAGAACCAGATCGGGCTCGACAGCTACCTCGACCTGCTGACCCGCATGATCGTGGTCTTCGGTCTGGCCTTCGAGCTGCCGCTGCTCCTCGTCGCGCTGAACCTGACCGGGATAGTGACCGGGAAGCGGATGCTCGGCTGGTGGCGCGGGATGATCGTCGGCCTTACCGCGTTCGCCGCCATCGCCACCCCCGGCGGTGAGCCGCTGTCGATGCTGCTGCTGGCCGGACCGCTGGCCGTCCTCTACTTCATCGCGACCGGTTTCTCCCTCCTGAACGACAAGCGCCGCAACCGCGGCAACCCCGACGCCGAGCTCGACGACGACGAGGCGTCGGAGCTCGACCTCACCCCCGAACCGATCGGCGGGGTGGAGAGCGTGTCCGCGGGCCGTGCCACGGTGCCCGGACAGGCGTCGGGCGAGCAGGACGGTGCCGGATCGCAATCTCCGAGCGGTTACGACGACATCACCTGACCTTGTAGGGTCCGGCGGGTGACCAGCGAGATCACCCTCTTCGTCAATCCCACCGCGGGAAGCGGCCGGGGCGCGCACGCCGCGCAGCCGGCCGCTTCCGCGTTGCGGGACGCCGGATTCTCCGTGCGGACCGTGCTCGGCGAGAACGCGGACGACGCCCTGCGCCGGGCGCGGGACGCCGTGGCCGGCGGTACGGGCGCGCTGATCGTGGTGGGCGGGGACGGCATGGTCTCCCTCGGGCTCCAGGCGGCGGCCGGGACCGGGACCCCGCTGGGAGTGGTGGCCGCGGGCACCGGCAACGACTTCGCCCGGACCCTCGGCCTGCCGGTGCGCGACCCGGCGGCGTCGGGCCGGCTGGCCGCCGACGCCCTGAAGCGGGGCGGCATACGCACCCTCGACCTCGGACGGGCCGGGGACCGGTGGTTCGGCACGGTGCTGGCCTCCGGCTTCGACTCCCGGGTCAACGACCGGGGCAACCGGATGCGCCTGGTCCCCGGCCGTCTCAAGTACGACCTGGCGATCCTCGCCGAGCTCGCCTCCTTCCGGCCCGTCCCGTACCGGATACGGCTGGACGGCGGGGCCGTCATGGAGGTCGAGGCGACCCTGGTCGCGGTCGGCAACGGGACCTCCTACGGCGGTGGCATGCGGATCTGCGCGGACGCCGTCATGGACGACGGGCTCTTCGACGTGACCGTCGTCGGGGACTGCAGCCGGACCACCCTGCTGAAGGTCTTCCCCCAGGTCTACCGGGGCAGCCACCTCTCCCACCCGGTGGTCACCGTCCACCGGGCCGCGTCCGTCGAACTGGCTGCGGCCGCCACCACCGCCTACGCCGACGGGGAACCCCTGGGAGCGCTCCCGGTGACGGCGGTGTGCGTACCCGGCGCGGTACGGGTCCTCACCGGCTGAGCCCCGGCCCGGGGCCGGGGCGACCGGATGCGCGGGCGGAAAAAGGGCGCATGGACTGTCGGAGGTGGCGGGTAGGCTCGACAGCAAGATGACAGAGGACCTCTCACCAGCCGAGCGCTACCACGCCTCCCGCCTCCGCCAGGCCGAGATGGCCACGGCGCTGTGGCCCTTCCGCCAGATGTACGAGTTCGAACTCGACCCCTTCCAGATCGAGGCCTGCAAGGCACTGGAAGCGGGCAAGGGCGTGCTGGTCGCGGCCCCGACCGGTTCGGGCAAGACGATCGTCGGCGAATTCGCGGTGCACCTCGCCCTGGAGCAGGGGCGCAAGTGCTTCTACACCACGCCGATCAAGGCGCTCTCCAACCAGAAGTTCGCCGACCTGGTCAAGCGCTACGGCGCCGACAAGGTCGGCCTGCTGACCGGTGACAACAGCGTCAACTCCGAGGCGCCGGTGGTCGTGATGACCACCGAGGTGCTGCGGAACATGCTGTACGCGGGCTCCCAGTCCCTGAACGGCCTCGGATACGTCGTGATGGACGAGGTGCACTACCTCTCCGACCGCTTCCGGGGCGCGGTCTGGGAGGAAGTGATCATCCACCTGCCCGAATCCGTGACGCTGGTCTCCCTCTCGGCGACCGTCTCCAACGCCGAGGAGTTCGGCGACTGGCTGGACACCGTGCGCGGGGACACCGAGGTCATCGTCTCCGAAGAGCGGCCGGTGCCGCTCTGGCAGCACGTGCTCGCCGGACGCCGGATGTACGACCTCTTCGAGGAGGAGACCGACCATGGCGGCCGTGGGTCGGCGCGCCGCGAGACCAACCCCGACCTGATCAGGCTCGCCCGCATGGAGAGCCAGGCCGGGTACAACCCGCGCGACCGCCGGCGCGGCAAGATGGTCCGCGAGGCGGACCGTGAGCGCGAGCGCCGTCAGCGCAGCCGGATCTGGACGCCGTCCCGCGCCGAGGTGATCGACCGGCTGGACGCAGAGGGGCTGCTGCCCGCCATCACCTTCATCTTCAGCCGGGCCGGCTGCGAGGCGGCCGTGCAGCAGTGCCTCACCGCCGGTCTGCGGCTCAACGACGAGGACAAGCGCCGCCTGGTGCGGGAGATCGTCGAGGAGCGGACCGCCTCCATCCCCACCGAGGACCTGCACGTCCTCGGGTACTACGAATGGCTCGAAGGGCTGGAGCGGGGTATCGCCGCGCACCACGCCGGCATGCTGCCGACCTTCAAGGAGGTCGTGGAGGAGCTCTTCGTCCGCGGTCTCGTCAAGGCCGTCTTCGCCACCGAGACCCTCGCGCTCGGCATCAACATGCCCGCGCGTTCGGTGGTACTGGAGAAGCTCGTCAAGTGGAACGGCGAGCAGCACGCGGACATCACGCCCGGCGAGTACACCCAGCTCACCGGGCGCGCGGGGCGCCGCGGCATCGACGTCGAGGGCCACGCCGTGGTGCTGTGGCAGCGGGGCCTGGACCCGGCGGGGCTGGCCGGGCTCGCGGGGACGCGCACGTACCCGCTGCGCTCCAGCTTCCGTCCGTCGTACAACATGGCGGTCAATCTGGTGCAGCAGTTCGGGCGGCACCGCTCGCGCGAGCTGCTGGAGACCTCCTTCGCCCAGTTCCAGGCGGACCGTTCGGTCGTCGGGATCTCCCGCCAGGTCCAGCGCAACGAAGAGGGCCTGGAGGGGTACCGCGAGGGCATGACCTGCCACCTCGGGGACTTCGAGGAGTACGCCCGACTGCGGCGGGACCTCAAGGACCGCGAGACCGAACTGGCCAAGCAGGGCGCCTCGCAGCGCCGTGCAGCCGCCGCCACCTCCCTGGAGAAGCTGAAGCCGGGCGACATCATCCACGTGCCGACCGGCAAGTTCGCCGGCCTCGCACTGGTGCTGGACCCCGGACTGCCCGCCGGGCGGGCCAACGGCCATCGCGGCTTCGACCAGCACGACGGCCCGCGCCCGCTGGTGCTCACCGCCGAGCGTCAGGTGAAGCGGCTGGCGTCGATCGACTTCCCGGTCCCGGTGGAGGCCGTGGAGCGGATGCGGGTACCCAAGACGTTCAACCCCCGCTCGCCCCAGTCCCGCCGCGACCTCGCCTCCGCCCTGCGGACCAAGGCCGGGCACATCGTGCCGGACCGCCACCGCAAGGGGCGCGCGGCGGCGGCCGACGACCGGGAGATCGCGCGCCTGCGCACCGAGCTGCGGGCCCACCCGTGCCACGGCTGCGACGAGCGCGAGGACCACGCGCGCTGGGCGGAGCGGTACCACCGCCTCAAGCGCGACACCCGGCAGCTGGAGAACCGCATCGAGGGACGGACGAACACCATCGCCCGCACCTTCGACCGGATCGTGGCCCTTCTGACCGAGCTGGACTACCTGCGCGCCAACGAGGTCACCGAGCACGGCCGGCGGCTGGCCCGGCTCTACGGCGAGCTCGACCTGCTGGCGAGCGAATGTCTGCGGGACGGTGTCTGGGAGGGGCTGAACCCGGCCGAACTCGCGGCCTGCGTCTCGGCGCTGGTCTACGAGGCACGGCAGGCGGACGACGCGGTGGCGCCCAAGCTGCCGTCGGGCCCGGCGAAGACCGCCATGGCGGAGATGGTCCGCATCTGGGGGCGGCTCGACGCCCTGGAGGAGGACTTCAAGATCAGCCAGACCGAGGGGGTCGGCCAGCGCGAGCCCGACCTCGGCTTCGCCTGGGCGGTCTACATGTGGGCCTCCGGCCGCTCCCTGGACGAGGTGCTGCGCGAGGCCGAGATGCCCGCCGGCGACTTCGTCCGCTGGTGCAAGCAGGTCATCGACGTCCTCGGCCAGGTGGCCGCCGCAGCCCCGCGCGAGGGCAGCACGGTGGCGAAGAACGCCCGCAAGGCCGTCGACGAGGTGCTGCGCGGAGTGGTGGCGTACAGCTCGGTGGGCTGAGGCGGTACGAGCGACGGAGGCGGGCCCGGGGCGTGATGCCCCGGGCCCGCTGTGCCGCTCGGGGCGGGGTCAGCCGATGGTGGTGACCCGCTGTTCCTTCAGGGTCGCGCAGTTGGAGTTCTCCACCGACACGTGGATGTTGTCGATGTTGCCGCCCCAGCTCACGCAGTGGCCCTTGCCGTAGACACGGCCCGGGCCCGCGTACGAGGTGTAGTTGCCGTAGTCCTCGGCCCAGGCGTCGGTGTCCGGCACGTAGATGTACGCGGACATGTACTTCACGGTGCCCGGGTTGGAGCGGATGGTCGCGACGCAGTTGTTGCCGTTCGCGGAGTTGTACGTGAGGTAGACGGTGCCCAGCGATCCGACGGGCGCCGAGTTCACCGTCTTGTAGGCACTGCCGCAGACCCCCTGCGGCGTGACGTTGGGCGCGGCCTGGGCGGTGGCGCCGAACGCCACCGTGGTTCCCACCACCAGGGCGGTCAACGCCCCGGCAGCCGCGACATTACGCGCGAATCCCATAATTTCCCCCTTGTTACTTCAAGAGCGTTTTGCTCCCACTTGATGTGACCGCCGAAGCGCACGGAAGGTTGCACCCCCTTTTCGAAGAGATGCCGGAAAATAGGGCGGCTTCCGCCGGGGACTCCCGGAAGAGGTACGGGAGGGGGAGCGGGGGAAGGTGTGGTCGCGCGGGTCGGAATCCCACCGCCTCGTGCCACCGCCGTCCCGCTCAGCGGCGCACCTTCCCCCGCTTCTCGCGCTTCTCGAACACGGAGCGCCGGGCGGCCCGGGTGCGCAGGACCCGGTAGCGGAGGGCGTCGAACGGCTCGGGGTAGTAGCGCCAGGGCAGACCGTTCAGGTGGCCGTCGACGCGCCGGAACTGTGCCACGGCCTCGCGGTACCGCCCCTGGTGGACGAGGACGTAGCCCACGAGGTGGCGGACGTACGGCAGCCGGGGATGATCAACGGGCGCGGCGTCGATGTCCACCAGCGCGGCATCGACCATGGCGCGCACCCGCGGTGACCCGAAGGACGCGGCGGGCGGTGCCATGTCGCTGTTCTCGAACCACGCGATCAGCGGGAGAACCGCCAGCAGGCTCCCGGCGGGAGCGTCCCGGGCGGCCTTCTCCGCGAAGTCGCGAGCGATCTGCTTGGAGCCGTGCCACTTGGCGCACCAGTACTGCAAGGCGCTGAGATGTGCGTCGAAGTGGTGCGGGGCGCGCTCCGTGATCTCCTGCCACAGAAGATGCATGTCCCGGTTCGGGTAGTTCAGCCCCATCGCCATCCAGACCTCGGCGACGTGCGGCGTCGGGTCCGCCGGGTTGAGCCCGGCGGCCCGGACCAGGTCGTCGCGGGAGTCCCACAGCGCCTGGTGGAAGCGCGCGAACCTGGCCCTGGACGTCGCGCTCGCGCTCATCTTGCCCCGGAGCTTCCACGCGTACGCGATCCGGGCGCGTGCGCGGACCACCGCCGCGTCCGGGTCGTAGGGCCGGGCGGCCTCCCATGCCAGCAGCCACCCGTCCCCGTTGCGGGCCGCGACCCGGCCCAGGACGTCGCTGTACAGGGCGCGCCGCTCCCAGTCCTCGCCGGCCTCGGCGAGGAGCCGCGCCGCCGGCTCCCACTTCTGCCGCCGGGCCGCGGCAGCCGCCTTCTGCAACGCGCGGTTCGGACCCGCGAGTTGGCGGGTCTGCCACTTCAGTGGGAGGAGGAAGAACCACACCAGGCAGAAGACCGCCACACAAACGAAGAACGACACCGCGGATGACTCCATGACTCTCTGCGCGCAGCGAGACGGGAAGACCCCCGCCCCGGTGGCGCGGGCGGAGTGAAGCGTCGATCCGACACACCCGGCCGTCGCGCCGAATGATCATCGTAAGTGTGTTCTCCGGTCGTGGCAGCGGCGGATGCGCCCCGACCCCGGTTCAGGCTGCCGACGTCCGCGCGGCGTCCCGCTTGGCGACCTCCTCCCGCACGATCGGGATGACGTGGCGGCCGAAGTCGATCGCGTCGTCGAGCAGGTCGTAGCCCCGGGCGGACAGGATCTCGACCCCCAGGTCGTAGTAGTCGAGGAGGGCCTGGGCGACCGTCTCCGGAGTACCCACCAGGGCCGTGGAGTTGCCCGCACCGCCGGTCTCCGCCGAAGTCGGCGTCCACAGCGCGCGGTCGTGGCGCTCACCCCGTCCCGCGACGGCGAGCAGCCGCTGCGAACCCGCGTTCTGCGGAGCGGTCAGCGGGTGGCGGCGGCTCGGCGGAGCACCCGCCTTGCGGGCCCTGATCCGGTCGAGCGTCCGGTGCGCCTTCTCCCAGGCGAGCTCCTCGGTGGGGGCGATGATCGGGCGGAACGCCACCTGGATCTTCGGTACGTCGGTGCGCCCCGCCGCCTTCGCCGCCGCCTTGACCGAGGCGATCTGTTCGGCGGTCTCGGCCAGGGGTTCGCCCCAGAGGCAGAAGATGTCGGCCTCGGCGCCCCCTGCCGCGTACGCCGCCGGGGAGGAACCGCCGAACGAGACTTGCGGGTGCGGCTGCTGCACGGGGAAGGTGTCGCTCACGAAGTCGTTGAAGCGGTAGTGCGTGCCCTCGTGGTCGAAGGGCTCGTGGGAGGTCCACGCCTTCTTGATGATCTGGATGGCTTCACGGGTGCGCGCGTACCGCTCGTCCTTGGTGAGGAAGTCCCCCTCGCGCTGCTGCTCGTGGTCGTTGCCGCCGGTGATGAAGTGGACGGCCAGGCGCCCGTCGCTGATCCGGTCGAGCGTGGCGAACGTCTTCGCGGCGAACGTCGGGTACGACACGTTGGGCCGGTGCGCCACGAGGATCTGGAGCCGGTCCGTACGGGCGGCGATGAACGCGGCTGCCGGGGACGGGTCGGGGGAGCCGGAGCCGTAGGCGAAGAGCACCCGGTCCCAGCCGTGGTCCTCGTGGGCGCGGGCCAGCTTGAGCGTGTACTCCTTGTCGAAGGACGCTCCCGAGCGGGGCGTCACCTCGGAACCTTCGTTGGTCGCGGCGATGCCGAGGAACTCTACGGGCATGGCGAAGCCTCATCTTCTGCTGCGGGTGGCGATGGCGGTGGTGGCACCGGCCGGGCGGCGCGGTGCGCCGTGCCGTCGTGTGCTGCCTACGTGCTGACGTCGTGCTGACGGAGAAGCAGTCAGGGACGACAGGACGACGACCACACCCGACCGAAGTCGATGTGGTCGCGGGTGACCAGCCGCAGCTGAGGACGCATCCGTTCAGTGCACCAGCCGGATCGGCTCGGCGTCAACGGGGTGTCCGACCGGTGGGCATGGGGGCACGGCGGGATTCAGCGGGCGGAGGGAGCGCCTTCGTGCCCGTCCAGGCGCAGGGCGAGGGCCGTCAGCTCGGCGGTGCGCAGCACCCGCCCTCCGAAACCGGGAAGCGGTACGTGGAGCGGCTCCGTCCAGCGGGCGGGGATCGCGCCCATGCCGTGTACGGCGCCCGCGAGCGCACCGGTCACCGCGGCCACCGTGTCGGTGTCGCCGCCGACGTCGATCGCCGCCGCGAGCGCGGCCTCGAAGGACGAGGTCGTCCGCAGGGCCCAGACGGCGGTACCCAGGCAGGGCCAGACCGCGCCGTTGAACTCGGTCGCCAGATCCGGGTGCCAGTCCGGGGCGAGCACCGTCGCCCAGCGGGCGCGCTGGTCCTCGCGTACGTCGGCCAGGGCGGCGGGCAGGGCGGCGGCCGGGGAGCCGCCGTCCAGCGCCACCCGGATCAGCTCGTGGAGGATCGCCGTGCCCTCCCAGGCGGCCGGATCGCCGTGCGTCAGGGCCGCGATCCGCCGGGCCGATCGCTTTACGGCAGCGTGAGGATGTCCGCCCCGGTCTCCGTCACCACGAGGGTGTGCTCGAACTGGGCCGTCCGCTTGCGGTCCTTGGTGAGCACG
>NZ_JBSFVR010000038.1:0-35229 GCF_053592415.1 Streptomyces sp. NPDC002690
ATGGGGCGACTGGTTCACCCGCGCCGCGATGCCCGCACTGCGCGTCCCGGACTTCAACATGAGTTCGGTCAGCCGGGGGGTCTGAGCCGGCCCCGAAACGGACCCGGACCCGGACGCCGGGCTGCGCTTCGGCGTCGAGTTCCTCGGGCACCGCGTAGTCGAAGTACTGGTCGAGGTGGAGCACGCCCTTGTTCACCAGGACCCGCGCGACGGGCAGTTCGGCGGCCAGCGGCGCGCCGCGCCAGGTGCGCGGCTTGGCGCGCGGCACCTTGGCCCGGCGCACGGTCTCCCGGATGAGCGCAAGCTGCTCCGGCATGCCGTCCCCGGGCTCGTCCGCCCGCTCGTCCTCGCTGCTCACAGCCACATTCCTACCAGAGGGGACCGACAGCGCCCGGCGCACGGCGAACGACCGGGGCCCGGACACCGTCATGGTGTCCGGGCCCCGGCCGTCTCGCGTGTGCTGGTCCGCCGCTACGGACCGGCGGTGATCAGAGACCGGCAGCGGCGCGCAGCGCGTCGACCCGGTCGGTGCGCTCCCACGTGAAGTCGGGGAGCTCGCGGCCGAAGTGGCCGTACGCCGCGGTCTGCGCGTAGATCGGGCGGAGCAGGTCCAGGTCGCGGATGATCGCGGCCGGACGGAGGTCGAAGACCTCGCCGATGGCGTGCTCGATCTTGTCGGTGTCGACCGCGGCGGTGCCGAAGGTCTCGACGAACAGACCGACCGGCTCGGCCTTGCCGATCGCGTACGCGACCTGGACCTCGCAGCGGGCGGCGAGCCCGGCCGCGACGACGTTCTTGGCCACCCAGCGCATGGCGTACGCGGCCGAACGGTCAACCTTCGACGGGTCCTTGCCCGAGAAGGCACCGCCGCCGTGGCGGGCCATGCCGCCGTAGGTGTCGATGATGATCTTGCGACCGGTGAGGCCGGCGTCGCCCATCGGGCCGCCGATCTCGAAGCGGCCGGTCGGGTTCACCAGGAGGCGGTAGCCCTCGGTGTCGAGCTTGATGCCGTCCTCGATGAGCTGCGCCAGCACGTGCTCCACGACGAACTCGCGGATGTCGGGGGCGAGCAGCGAGTCGAGGTCGATGTCCGAGGCGTGCTGCGAGGACACGACGACCGTGTCGAGCCGGACGGCCTTGTCGCCGTCGTACTCGATGGTGACCTGCGTCTTGCCGTCGGGGCGCAGGTAGGGGATGGTGCCGTTCTTGCGGACCTCGGAGAGCCGGCGGGACAGCCGGTGCGCCACGTGGATCGGAAGCGGCATCAGCTCGGGGGTCTCGTCGCAGGCGTAGCCGAACATCAGGCCCTGGTCGCCCGCGCCCTGCTTGTCGAGCTCGTCGTCCTCGACGGCCGCCGCACCGAGCACCCGCTTCTCGTACGCGGTGTCGACGCCCTGGGCGATGTCCGGCGACTGCGCTCCGATGGACACCGAGACGCCGCAGGAGGCGCCGTCGAAGCCCTTCTTGGAGGAGTCGTAGCCGATCTCCAGGATCTTGTTGCGCACGAGGTTGGGGATGTCGGCGTAGGCCTTGGTCGTGACCTCACCCGCGACATGCACCAGACCAGTGGTGATCAAGGTCTCGACGGCGACGCGCGAGGTGGGGTCCTCGCGCAGGAGCGCGTCGAGAATCGTGTCGCTGATCTGGTCAGCGATCTTGTCGGGGTGACCCTCGGTGACGGACTCCGAGGTGAAGAGGCGGCGGGACACATCGCTCCCTGGGGTTGCAGCGGCTGCTGGCTGATCATGGGTGGAACGGCCGGGAGCTGCGCCCGGCACGAACCGCGACCAGTTTATCGGTCGCTTCCGGCGGTTGGGCCACATGTCTCGCCCCTTGGGAGCGCTGTGACATGCGGCACTGGAGAATGCGGGGGTTCGGCCCTCCCGCGGAAGCACTGTGGAGACCCATTTTCTCCCCAGCCGCCCACGCGGCTGCGGCGGGGGTGAATCTACTCCGCGAAGCGGGCGGCCACCAGGTCCCACAAGGTGTCGGCGAGGGCCTCCTTGGGCCCGTACGGCACTGCCGTCTCGCCGCCGTCCGCGGCCAGGACCACCGCTTCGTTCTCCTCGGAACCGAAGGTCTTGCGCTCCCCCACCTCGTTCACGACGAGGAGGTCACACCCCTTGCGGCGGAGCTTCTCGCGCCCGTTGACGAGCACGTCGTCGGTCTCCGCGGCGAACCCCACGATCACCTGACCGGGTGCGGCCCGTTCGGTGGAGAGCTCGGCGAGGATGTCCGGATTACGCACGAGTTCAATGACCGGATCCGCCCGGTCGTCGCGCTTCTTGATCTTTCCCGCGGCGTACGCGGCGGGCCGGAAGTCGGCGACGGCGGCGGCCATCACCACCGCGTCCGAGCCGGCCGCCGCCTTCAGCACGGCCTCCCGCAGCTGGACCGCGGTTCGCACGTGGACCACGTCGGCTCCGGCCGGGTCCGGCAGTCCGGTGTTCGCCTCGACCAGGGTGACCCGGGCGCCCCGTGCGACGGCCGTACGCGCGAGTGCGTACCCCTGCTTGCCGGAGGACCGGTTGCCCAGATAGCGGACCGGGTCGAGCGGCTCGCGGGTGCCTCCGGCGCTGACCACCACGTGGCGGCCGGCGAGATCGGGTGCCGCGACGCCCCGTGACAGCACCCGGCGGCAGACCTCGAAGATCTCGGCGGGGTCGGGGAGCCGCCCCTTGCCGGTGTCGACTCCGGTGAGCCGGCCCACGGCGGGCTCGATGACCACGGCGCCCCGGCGGCGCAGGGTGGCCACGTTGTCCTGGGTGGCGGGGTGTTCCCACATCTCGGTGTGCATCGCGGGCGCGAACACGACCGGGCAGCGGGCCGTGAGCAGCGTGTTGGTGAGCAGGTCGTCGGCGAGCCCGTGGGCGGCCTTGGCGAGCATGTCGGCGGTGGCCGGGGCGACCACGACGAGGTCGGCGGCCTGCCCGGTACGCACGTGGGGCACCTGGTGGACGTCGTTCCAGACCTCGGTGGAGACCGGATGCCCGGAGAGCGCGGACCAGGTGGCGGCGCCGACGAAGTGCAGCGAGGCCGCGGTGGGCACCACGGTCACGTCGTGCCCGGACTCGGTCAGCCGGCGCAGTAGTTCGCACGCCTTGTACGCGGCGATGCCTCCGCTGACCCCCAGAACGACCTTCGGCTTCTCCACTGCGTCTCCCCGCACTCGGCTCGGTGTCCTTCCATGCTGCCCCACCCTCGCCGCCCGTCGTCCGGCGGCCCGGGGTGCTCGGCGCGCGAAGCGCCGGACACTCCCCCGGCCGGGCCGGGCCCCGGACACACCCCGGGCCCGGCGGATGATCCGCCGGGCCCGGGGTGAAGGTGCGTTCTTCCCGCCTGGGGCGGGAGGTGAGGCTGCTTACTGCGCGGGGCCCTCGATGGCCTCGGAGGTCAGCAGGCCGGCGTTGATCTCGCGGAGCGCGATCGACAGCGGCTTCTCGTGGACGTGGGTGTCGACGAGCGGACCGACGTACTCGAGGAGGCCTTCACCGAGCTGCGAGTAGTACGCGTTGATCTGGCGCGCGCGCTTGGCGGCGTAGATCACGAGGCTGTACTTCGAGTCGGTGGCCTCGAGGAGCTCATCAATCGGCGGGTTGATGATGCCCTCGGGCGTGGTGATGGAAGAGGACACTCTCTGCCTTCCGAAGGGGGTGTAGATCAAAGAGATCTTTGATGCTGCGGCTGCCGGCCGACGGTGATCCGTGCGGTGCGGCTGACACTGCGCGTCGACCGTGAGGCCGTTCGCGTCGGTTCGTCAGTCGCTCGTGGCACGGTGGTCGGAAGCCTGAAGCATCAAGGCTAGCAGCTCGCGTGCCACGTCCTCGACGGAGGTGTTGACGAGGGTGGTGTCGAACTCGGCCTCGGCGGCCAGTTCGACCTTGGCGGCGGCGAGCCTGCGCTCGATCACCTCGGGTTGTTCGGTGCCCCGGCCGGTGAGCCTGCGGACGAGCTCGTCCCAGCTCGGCGGGGCCAGGAAGACGAGCCGCGCGTCGGACATCGACTCGCGGACCAGCCGGGCGCCCTGGAGGTCGATCTCCAGCAGCACCGGCTCACCGTTCTCCAGCCGGTCGAGGACGGCCCGACGGGGGGTGCCGTAGCGGTTGCCCGCGAACTCCGCCCATTCGAGCAGCTCGCCGTTGGCGATCAGCTTGTCGAACTCCTGGTCGTCCACGAAGAAGTAGTGGACGCCGTTGCTCTCGCCGGGTCGCGGTTTGCGGGTCGTCGCCGACACCGAGAGCCAGACCTCGGGGTGGACCTTGCGCATATGCGCGACGACCGTGCTCTTGCCGACCCCGGAGGGGCCGGAGAGCACGGTCAGCCGCGGACGTACGTCCGGGGGTACGGGGGACGTCCCCCGGGATGTTGCAGCCATGCAGCGATTATCCAGGTTCTCAGGGGTGCCTGAGAACGTCAGGCGGCTGTGCCGCCGAACTCTCGCTCCAAGGATGCGATCTGATTGGAGCCGAGACCCCGGACTCTGCGGCTCTCGGAGATCCCGAGACGCTCCATGATCTGCTTGGCGCGGACCTTGCCCACGCCCGGCAGGGACTCAAGGAGTGCGGAGACCTTCATCTTGCCGATGACGTCGTTCTCCCGACCCTGCTTGATGACCTCGTGGAGCGAGGCGCCGGAGTGCTTGAGTCGATTCTTGACCTCGGCCCGCTCCCGGCGAGCCGCGGCGGCCTTTTCGAGCGCGGCTGCGCGCTGTTCAGGGGTAAGGGGCGGAAGAGCCACGCCTACGTCACCTCGGATATCGATCTGTCGGATACGGACCGGTGAGGAACCTTGTGCCCCACACCTGGCGAGCCACGAACAACAACCTGTGCTCGTTGGCTCTCGACGGAGACTAGCGGCCAACCGCTCCGGAGTCAGCGAGAACGAACGAAAAGTCCTGGTCAGCCTCGACCGACCAGGACATTTACCGCATAACGCCCGGTATTTTGCTCAGGAATTCGTCAACGCGCTGTTATGTGTCGCATTCAACTATCCGTGAACGGCCGTACGGACCTCGTCGGCGAAGCGTGCCGCGGCTCCGCGCAGACCCTCGACGTCCGGACCGTGACGCAGAACACCCCGGCTCACGCTCGGCACCACATTTCCCACCGATGCGCCGAAAACGGCCGGCAGATCGGCCGGGGTGGCGCCCTGGGCGCCGATCCCGGGAGCGAGCAGCGGGCCGTTGATCGCCAGGTTCACCCCGGCGTCCCCGAGGGTCGCGCCGACCACCGCGCCGACCGAGCCCAGCGGCTCGGCTCCGGCGTTCTCGGCGGCCATGTGGTCGAGCATCAGCTGGGCGAGCGAGCGGCCGTCGGCCGCGGTCGAGCGCTGCACCTCCGCGCCCTCCGGGTTGGAGGTGAGCGCCAGCACGAAGACACCCGCGCCGGAAACCGCGGCGGCGTCGAGTGCCGGGCGCAGCGATCCGAAGCCGAGGTACGGCGAGACGGTGACCGCGTCCGAGAACAGCGGCGAGTCCTTGTCGAGGTAGGTGGCCGCGTAGGCGCCCATGGTGGAACCGATGTCGCCGCGCTTGGCGTCCATCAGCACGAGCGCGCCGGCCGAACGGGCCTCGGCGACGGCGGTCTCCAGGACGGCGACGCCGCGCGAGCCGAAGCGCTCGAAGAACGCGGACTGCGGCTTGAGGACGGCGACCCGGTCGGCCAGTGCCTCGACGACCGTACGGGTGAAGCGCTCCAGGCCCGCGATGTCGTCGGACAGCCCCCAGGAGGCGAGCAGCGAGGCGTGCGGGTCGATGCCGACGCAGAGCGGTCCGCGGGTGTCCATGGCGCGGCGCAGGCGGGCGCCGAACGGCTCGGAGGTCTGGGGGGTCACTGTGCGGCCTTCCGGTTGGCGGCGCCGACGGCCTCGGCGAGGGTGGCGTACGGGGATGCGGCCAGCCGGGCGGCCAGCCCCTTGTGGATGGCGCGGGCGTAGAACGGACCCTCGTAGATGAAGGCGCTGTAGCCCTGGACGAGCGTGGCGCCGGCCAGGATGCGCTGCCAGGCGTCCTCGGCGTTCTCGATGCCGCCGACGCCCACCAGGGTGATCCGGTCGCCCACGCGCGCGTAGAGCCGCGTGAGGACCGCCAGGGAGCGTGCCTTGAGCGGGGCGCCGGAGAGTCCTCCGGTCTCCCCGGTGAGGGAGGCGGGCGAGCGCAGGCCGAGGCCGTCGCGGGCGATGGTGGTGTTGGTGGCGATGATGCCGTCGAGGCCGAGCTCCACGGCGAGGTCGGCGACGGCGTCGACGTCCTCGTCCGCGAGGTCGGGGGCGATCTTGACCAGCAGCGGGACACGGCGGTCGGTCACGGTGCGGTCGGCGGCCTCGCGCACGGCGGTCAGCAGCGGGCGCAGCGCCTCGGTGGCCTGGAGGTTGCGCAGGCCGGGGGTGTTGGGCGAGGAGACGTTGACCACGAGGTAGTCGGCGTGCGCGGCAAGGCGCTCGGTGGACTTCACGTAGTCGGCGGCGGCGTCGGCCTCCTCCACCACCTTGGTCTTGCCGATGTTGACGCCGACGGTGGTGCGGAAGACGGGCTCGCGGGCGCCGAGGCGGGCGGCGACGGCGGCGGAGCCCTCGTTGTTGAAGCCCATGCGGTTGATCAGGGCGCGGTCGGCGACGAGGCGGAAGAGCCGCTTCTTGGGGTTGCCGGGCTGCGGCTCGCCGGTCACGGTGCCGATCTCGACGTGGTCGAAGCCGAGCATCGCCATGCCGTCGATCGCGACGGCGTTCTTGTCGAAGCCGGCGGCGAGACCGAAGGGACCGTGCATCCGCAGGCCGAGCGCCTCGGTGCGCAGTTCCTTGTACCGGGGGGCGAGCACCGCGGCGACGTACGTCCGCAGGACGGGGGTACGGGCGGCGAGACGGATCCACCGGAAGGCCAGGTAGTGGGCCTGCTCGGGGTCCATCCGCTTGAAGACCAGCTGGAAGAAGAACTTGTACATCGAAGGTGTCCTCACGAAGAGGGGGACACCGCAGACCGGTGCCCCCCTTGCCTGGCCCGCCCGGGACCGTGTGGGTCCCGGGCGGGTCCGTACCTGCTAGTCGCGGGCCGCCGTCAGGTGCTCGGCGTGCTCCTGCAGGGACCGTACGCCGACGTCCCCGCGCCGGAGCGCGTCGATGCCCTGGACCGCGGCGGCGAGCGCCTGGACGGTCGTCAGGCACGGTACGGAGCGGGCCACCGCGGCGGTCCGGATCTCGTAGCCGTCGAGCCGGCCGCCGGTGCCGTACGGCGTGTTGACGATGAGGTCGACCTGGCCGTCGTGGATGAGCTGGACGATGGTCTTCTCGCCGTTCGGGCCCTCGCCCTCGGACTGCTTGCGCACGACGGTGGCGTTGATGCCGTTGCGCTTGAGGACCTCGGCGGTGCCGGAGGTCGCCATCAGCTCGAAGCCGTGGGCGACGAGTTCCCGGGCCGGGAAGATCATCGAGCGCTTGTCGCGGTTGGCGACGGAGATGAACGCGCGGCCCTTGACGGGAAGCGGGCCGTACGCGCCGGCCTGGGACTTGGCGTAAGCCGTCCCGAAGGCGGAGTCGATACCCATGACCTCACCCGTCGAACGCATCTCCGGGCCAAGGACGGTGTCCACGCCGCGGCCGTGGATGTCGCGGAAGCGCGACCACGGCATGACGGCCTCCTTGACGGAGATCGGAGCGTCGAGCGGCAGGGTGCCGCCGTCGCCCTGGGCCGGCAGCAGGCCCTCGGCGCGCAGCTCGGCGATGGTCGCGCCCAGCGAGATGCGGGCGGCGGCCTTGGCGAGCGGGACGGCGGTCGCCTTCGAGGTGAAGGGGACGGTCCGGGAGGCGCGGGGGTTGGCCTCCAGGACGTAGAGGATGTCCCCGGAGAGCGCGAACTGGATGTTGATCAGTCCGCGGACGCCGACGCCCTTGGCGATGCCCTCGGTGGAGACCCGCAGGCGCTTGATGTCGTGTCCGCCGAGGGTGATCGGCGGCAGTGCGCAGGCGGAGTCGCCGGAGTGGATGCCGGCCTCCTCGATGTGCTCCATGACGCCGCCGAGGTAGAGCTCGGTGCCGTCGTAGAGCGCGTCGACGTCGATCTCGATCGCGTCGTCGAGGAAGCGGTCGACCAGGACCGGCCGGGTGGGGCTGATCTCGGTGGACTCGGCGATGTACGAGGACAGGCGGGTCTCGTCGTAGACGATCTCCATGCCGCGTCCGCCGAGGACGTACGACGGGCGCACCAGGACCGGGTAGCCGATCTCGTCGGCGATCGCCTTGGCCTCGTCGAAGGTGGTGGCGGTGCCGTGCTTGGGCGCGGGCAGACCGGCCTCGGCGAGCACCCGGCCGAAGGCGCCGCGGTCCTCGGCGGCGTGGATCGCCTCGGGAGACGTGCCGACGACGGGCACGCCGTTGTCCTTGAGCGCCTGCGACAGGCCCAGCGGGGTCTGGCCGCCGAGCTGGACGATGACGCCCGCGACGGGACCGGCCAGCGTCTCCGCGTGGACGATCTCCAGGACGTCCTCCAGGGTGAGCGGCTCGAAGTAGAGCCGGTCGGAGGTGTCGTAGTCGGTGGAGACGGTCTCCGGGTTGCAGTTGACCATCACGGTCTCGTAACCCGCGTCGCTGAGCGCGAAGGAGGCGTGGACGCAGGAGTAGTCGAACTCGATGCCCTGGCCGATGCGGTTGGGACCCGATCCGAGGATGATCACCGCGGGCTTGGTGCGGGGCGCGACCTCGCTCTCCTCGTCGTACGAGGAGTAGAAGTACGGCGTCTTCGCGGCGAACTCGGCGGCGCAGGTGTCGACCGTCTTGTAGACCGGACGGATACCCAGCGCGTGGCGGACCTCGCGGACGACGCCCTCGTCCAGGCCGCGGATCTCGGCGATCTGCGCGTCGGAGAAGCCGTGGCGCTTGGCCTCGGCGATCACGTCGGCGTCGAGGCGCTCGGCCGAGGCCAGCTCGTCGGCGATCTCCTTGAGCAGGAAGAGCTGGTCCACGAACCACGGGTCGATCTTCGTCGCGTCGAAGACCTCCTCGGGGGTGGCGCCGGCCCGGATCGCCTGCATGACGGTGTTGATACGGCCGTCCGTGGGACGGACCGCCTCGGCGAGCAGGGCGTCCTTGTCGCCGGTCTCACCGGTGAAGGAGAACTGCGAGCCCTTCTTCTCCAGCGAGCGGAGCGCCTTCTGCAGCGCCTCGGCGAAGTTGCGGCCGATCGCCATGGCCTCGCCCACCGACTTCATGGTGGTGGTGAGGGTGGAGTCGGCGGAGGGGAACTTCTCGAAGGCGAAGCGCGGGGCCTTGACCACGACGTAGTCGAGCGAGGGCTCGAAGGACGCCGGGGTCTTCTCCGTGATGTCGTTCGGGATCTCGTCCAGCGTGTAGCCGATGGCCAGCTTGGCGGCGATCTTCGCGATCGGGAAGCCGGTGGCCTTGGAGGCGAGCGCCGAGGACCGGGAGACGCGCGGGTTCATCTCGATGACGATGATCCGGCCGTCGGTGGGGTCGATGGCGAACTGGATGTTGCAGCCGCCGGTGTCGACGCCGACCTCGCGGATGATCGCGATACCGAGGTCGCGCAGTCGCTGGTACTCGCGGTCGGTGAGCGTCATCGACGGGGCGACGGTGATGGAGTCACCGGTGTGGACGCCCATCGGGTCGAAGTTCTCGATGGAGCAGACGACCACGACGTTGTCGTTCCGGTCGCGCATCAGCTCCAGCTCGTACTCCTTCCAGCCGAGGATGGACTCCTCCAGGAGCACCTCGGTGGTCGGCGAGAGGGTGAGGCCCTGTCCGGCGATGCGGCGCAGCTCGTCCTCGTCGTGGGCGAAGCCGGAGCCGGCGCCGCCCATGGTGAAGGAGGGGCGGACGACGACGGGGTAGCCGCCGAGGGTGTCGACGCCCTGGATGACGTCGTCCATCGTGTGGCAGATGACCGAGCGGGCGGACTCGCCGTGGCCGATCTTCTCGCGGACGGCTTCGACGACGCCCTTGAAGAGGTCGCGGTCTTCGCCCTTGTTGATCGCCTCGACGTTGGCACCGATCAGCTCGACGCCGTACTTCTCCAGCACGCCGTTGTCGTGCATGGAGATGGCGGTGTTGAGCGCGGTCTGGCCGCCCAGCGTCGGCAGGAGGGCGTCGGGGCGCTCCTTGGCGATGATCTTCTCGACGAACTCGGGGGTGATCGGCTCGACGTAGGTGGCGTCGGCGATCTCCGGGTCGGTCATGATCGTGGCCGGGTTGGAGTTGACCAGGATGACGCGCAGGCCTTCGGCCTTGAGCACGCGGCACGCCTGGGTACCGGAGTAGTCGAACTCGGCGGCCTGGCCGATGACGATCGGGCCGGAGCCGATGACCAGGACGGACTGGATATCGGAGCGCTTAGGCACGCTGGCCCTCCATCAGGGTGACGAAACGGTCGAAGAGGTACGCGGCGTCGTGCGGGCCGGCGGCTGCTTCGGGGTGGTACTGGACGCTGAACGCGGGCTGGTCGAGGAGGTGCAGTCCTTCGACGACCTGGTCGTTCAGGCAGACGTGCGAGACCTCGGCGCGGCCGAACTCGGTGTCCGAGATCTTGTCCAGGGGCGCGTCCACGGCGAAGCCGTGGTTGTGCGCGGTGACCTCGACCTTGCCGGTCGTGCGGTCCTGGACGGGCTGGTTGATGCCGCGGTGGCCGTACTTCAGCTTGTAGGTGCCGAAGCCGAGGGCGCGGCCGAGGATCTGGTTGCCGAAGCAGATGCCGAAGAGCGGCGTCTTGCGCTCCAGCACGGCGCGCATCAGCGCGACCGGGCCGTCGGCGGTGGCGGGGTCGCCGGGGCCGTTGGAGAAGAACACGCCGTCGGGGGCGACGGCGTAGACGTCCTCGACGGTCGCGGTCGCGGGGAGCACGTGCACCTCGATGCCGCGCTCGGCCATCCGGCGCGGGGTCATGCCCTTGATGCCGAGGTCGATCGCGGCGACGGTGAACTTCTTCTCGCCGACGGCCGCGACGGTGTAGGCCTCCTTGGTGGCGACCTCCTCGTACAGGCTGGCGCCCTTCATCTGCGGCTGGGCCTGGACGCGGGCGAGCAGCTCGGCGTCGGGGGCGAGTGCCTCGCCGGAGAAGACGCCGGAGCGCATCGCGCCGCGCTCGCGCAGGTGGCGGGTGAGGGCGCGGGTGTCGATGCCGCTGATGCCGACGACGCCCTGCTTGCTCAGCTCCTCGTCCAGGGAGCGGCGCGAGCGCCAGTTGGACGGAATGCGGGCGGGGTCGCGGACGACGTAACCGGAGACCCAGATGCGGGCGGACTCGTCGTCCTCGTCGTTCCAGCCGGTGTTGCCGATCTGCGGCGCGGTGGCGACGACGATCTGGCGGTCGTAGGAGGGGTCGGTCAGCGTCTCCTGGTAGCCGGTCATACCGGTGGAGAAAACGGCCTCGCCGAAGGTCTCCCCCACGGCCCCGTAGGCGCGGCCGCGGAAGATGCGGCCGTCCTCCAGGACGAGTACGGCGGGAGACACCCCATTCCTCTTCGAGGCGTACCCCGGATTGGAGATCGTCATCGTGCGGTGCCTTCCGTAGTGCTGGTGAGAGGTGTGAGGGTGTCGATCCAGGCCTGGTGCTCGTCCGCCCGGTCGGAGCGGAACCCGGAGTCGATCAGCTTGTCGCCGTGGGCCCAGGTGATGACCAGCAGGCCGCCCTCGGGGAGGACCTTGCCCGCGATGGCCCGTTCGTGCCGGGCCTCGCGCAGCGCCTCGGCCGGCACGAAGAACCCGGTCGCGCCGGGACGTACGACGTCCAGGCCCTGGTCCGTGAGGGTGAGCTCGGCCCGGCTGCGGGTGCCGAGGCCGTGGGCGACGATCCGGTCGAGCCACTGCCCGGCGGTGGTCGAGCCGTGGTACCGGCCGGTGAGCGTCAGGAGCGGGGGCTCGTCGCCGAATCCCGCGGGGGTGGCGGGGAGCTCCGGGAGGTCGGACTGGAGGCTGCCGCGCCATTTCCATCCCTGGCGCATCAGCCAGTAGACGAAGACGACGAAGATCAGTATTCCGACGACCCAGCTGATCCGGGCGGACCAGTCGGTCACGTCGGCCGACTTCTGCTCGGCGGCCAGCTGGTACAGGGGGATCAGTTTTGTCACGTGAGCTTCCCGTCGACGACCGTGGCACGGCCCCGCAGGAAGGTGTGGGTGACCCGTCCCGGCAGCTCGCGGCCCTCGTAAGGGGTGTTGCGGCTGCGGGACGCGAAGCCCGCGGGGTCCACCACACCACGGTATGCCGGATCGACGAGGACGAGGTTGGCGGGCTCACCGGCCGAGACGGGCCGGCCGTGTCCGTCGAGGCGGCCGATGGCCGCCGGGCGGAAGGACATGCGGTCGGCGACGCCCGCCCAGTCGAGCAGACCGGTCTCGACCATCGTCTGCTGGACGACGGAGAGCGCGGTCTCCAGGCCCACCATGCCCATCGCCGCCGCGGCCCACTCGCAGTCCTTGTCCTCGTGCGGGTGCGGGGCGTGGTCGGTGGCGACGCAGTCGATGGTGCCGTCGGCGAGTGCCTCGCGCAGGGCCATGACGTCGGCCTCGGTGCGCAGCGGCGGGTTCACCTTGTAGACGGGGTCGTACGAGCGCACCAGCTCGTCCGTGAGGAGCAGGTGGTGCGGGGTGACCTCGGCGGTGACGTTCCAGCCCTTGGACTTGGCCCAGCGGACGATCTCGACCGAGCCGGCGGTCGACAGGTGGCAGATGTGCACCCGGGAGTCGACGTGGGCCGCGAGCAGCACGTCGCGCGCGATGATCGACTCCTCGGCGACGGCGGGCCAGCCGCCGAGGCCGAGCTCGGCGGAGACGGTGCCCTCGTTCATCTGGGCGCCCTCGGTGAGGCGGGGCTCCTGGGCGTGCTGGGCGACGACTCCGTCGAAGGCCTTCACGTACTCCAGCGCGCGGCGCATGATCACGGCGTCGTCGACGCACTTGCCGTCGTCGGAGAAGACCTTCACCCCGGCGGCCGAGTCGTGCATGGCGCCGAGTTCGGCGAGCTGCTTGCCCTCCAGGCCGACGGTGACGGCGCCGATCGGCTGGACGTCGCAGTAGCCGGACTCCTTGCCGAGCCGCCAGACCTGCTCGACCACGCCGGCGGTGTCGGCGACGGGGAAGGTGTTGGCCATGGCGTGGACGGCGGTGAAGCCGCCTGCGGCCGCGGCCTTGGTGCCGGTCAGGACGGTCTCGGAGTCCTCGCGGCCGGGCTCGCGCAGGTGGGTGTGGAGGTCGACCAGGCCGGGCAGCAGAATCCGGCCCGCCGCCTCGACGACGGTGGCGTCGGCCGCCTCGATGCCGGTGCCGATCTCGGCGATGGTCTCGCCGTCGATCAGGACGTCCTGGACTTCGCCACCGAGGATCTGCGCGCCGCGGATAAGGATCTTGCTCATGGTTACTTGTTCCCCTCGGGACGGGCGGTGGTGGCGGGTTCGGAACCGCCGAGCAGCAGGTAGAGCACGGCCATGCGGACGGAGACGCCGTTGGCGACCTGCTCGACGGCGGTGCAGCGGTCGGAGTCGGCGACCTCGGCCGTGATCTCCATGCCGCGGTTCATCGGGCCGGGGTGCATGACGATGCTGTGCTCGGGCATCTTCGCCATGCGGTCGCCGTTGAGGCCGTAGCGGCGGGAGTACTCGCGCTCGGTGGGGAAGTACGCGGCGTTCATCCGCTCACGCTGCACACGCAGCATCATCACCGCGTCGGACTTCGGGAGCACCTCGTCCAGGCCGTAGCTGACGTCGCAGGGCCACTGCTCCACGCCGATCGGCAGCAGGGTGGGCGGGGCCACCAGGGTGACGTGGGCGCCGAGCGTGGTCAGCAGGTGGACGTTGGAGCGGGCCACCCGGCTGTGCAGGACGTCGCCGACGATGGTGATCCGGCGGCCTTCGAGGTCGCGGCCGAGCCCTTGGTCGGCCCCGACCAGCCTGCGGCGCATGGTGAAGGCGTCCAGCAGGGCCTGGGTGGGGTGCTCGTGGGTGCCGTCGCCCGCGTTGACGACCGCGCCGTCGATCCAGCCGGAGGTGGCGAGGCGGTAGGGGGCGCCCGAGGCGTGGTGGCGGATGACGACGGCGTCGGCGCCCATCGCCTCCAGGGTCAGGGCGGTGTCCTTGAGGGATTCGCCCTTGGAGACGGACGAGCCCTTCGCGGAGAAGTTGATGACGTCGGCGGAGAGGCGCTTGGCGGCGGCCTCGAAGGAGATGCGGGTCCGCGTCGAGTCCTCGAAGAAGAGGTTGACGACGGTACGGCCGCGCAGGGTGGGGAGCTTCTTGATCGGCCGGTCGGCGACCCGGGCCATTTCCTCGGCGGTGTCGAGGATGAGGACGGCGTCGTCGCGGGTGAGGTCGGCGGCCGAGATGAGGTGGCGCTTCATCTGGGTGTTCTCCGGGGTGGTGGAGGTTTCGGGCGTGCGGGCGTGCTGCGGCGCCCGTGCGGGACCGGTGACGGGTCGCACGGAGGTGCCGTTCGGGTAGCGGTGGCGGCGCTAGCGCCCGGCCGCCGGGGCGGTCCGCCGCGCTCCGAGCAGCACGGCGTCGCGGCCGTCCTCCTCGGCGAGCTGGACCGTGACCGTCTCCCGGTGCGACGTCGGGAGGTTCTTGCCGACGTAGTCGGCGCGGATCGGGAGTTCGCGGTGGCCGCGGTCCACCAGGACCGCGAGCTGTACGGCGCGGGGTCGGCCGATGTCGCCGAGGGCGTCGAGGGCGGCACGGATCGTGCGCCCGGAGAAGAGCACGTCGTCGACGAGGATCACGAGGCGTTCGTCGACGCCGTCGCCGGGGATGTCGGTACGTCCCAGGGCGCGCGCGGGACGCATCCTGAGGTCGTCGCGGTGCATCGTGATGTCGAGCGATCCGACCGGCATCGCGCGGCCGGTGATCTCTTCGAGCTTCCCGGCCAGTCTGCGGGCCAGGTAGACACCGCGGGTGGGGATTCCGAGGAGCACCACGTCGTCGGCGCCCTTGGCGCGTTCGACGATCTCGTGGGCGATCCTGGTCAGGGCCCGGGCGATGTCGGGGGCTTCCAGAACGGGCCGTGCCGCGTTGCCGGTGCCTTCGTGCTGTGCGTCCATTGAGAAACGGACCTCCTTCTCCGCCTCACGGGACGGACCTTAAAGGACGTCGGGATTTACGTCGTACACGTTACCAGGGCCGTTCCGGGGCCCCCTGTCCGGCCCCGGGAGGAGCCGCCCGGGACCTCCCGGCTTGACGCATCCAAGTAACGCTGCGTAACCTCACAGTGAGTCACCAGCCACGCGGCGGCGCCGCATCATGTTCGAGCGTCCGGGGAGCCTTATGTCCAGCGAATACGCAAAACAGCTCGGGGCCAAGCTCCGCGCCATCCGCACCCAGCAGGGCCTCTCCCTCCACGGCGTGGAGGAGAAGTCGCAGGGCCGTTGGAAGGCCGTCGTCGTCGGCTCGTACGAGCGTGGCGACCGTGCGGTGACCGTCCAGCGTCTCGCCGAGCTGGCGGACTTCTACGGCGTTCCCGTCCAGGAGCTGCTGCCGGGCACGACCCCCGGCGGCGCTGCCGAGCCGCCGCCGAAGCTCGTCCTGGATCTGGAGCGCCTCGCCCACGTCCCGCCGGAGAAGGCCGGACCGCTGCAGCGTTACGCCGCGACGATCCAGAGCCAGCGCGGCGACTACAACGGCAAGGTCCTCTCGATCCGCCAGGACGACCTGCGCACCCTCGCGGTGATCTACGACCAGTCGCCTTCCGTGCTGACGGAGCAGCTGATCAACTGGGGCGTGCTGGACGCGGACGCGCGCCGGGCCGTCACCCACGAAGAGGGCTGAGGCCCCACCGCCGGGCCCTGGGGCCCCGCGTTCACGCACACCTGTCGCCGGGCCGGCGGGAGACCCTCTCGGGTCCTCCCGCCGGCCCGGCGACGTTTCCGGACACACTCGCGCCCCGGGGCCCCAGGAAACACCCGGGGCCCCCGGGCGGCCTCCGGGCATGCCGAAGGCCCGCGGTCAGGATGACCACGGGCCTTCGTCGGCTGAACGCTCGGCGCCCCGGAGCTACTGCTCGCGGCGCAGGTTCGGCTTGAGGTCCTTGAAACGGGCCAGCATTCCGTTCACGAAGGACGGGGAGTCGTCCGTGGAGAACTCCTTGGCGAGCTGGACCGCCTCGTCGATGACGACGGCGTCCGGCGTCTCGTCCATCCAGATCAGCTCGTACGCGCCGAGCCGGAGGATGCTGCGGTCGACGACCGGCATGCGGTCGATCTCCCAGTCCACGGCGTACGTCACGATGAGGTCGTCGATCCGGTCCGCGTAACGCGCGTACCCCTCGACGAGCTCCATCGTGAATTCGCCGACCGGGGGCTGACGGTCGTCGGTCCGCGAGTGCCGGACCCAGTCCGCGAGGACCGTCTGCACGGACTCACCGCGCTGGTCGGCCTCGAAGAGGATCTGGAAGGCGCGCTTGCGGGCCTTGTTCCGGGCAGCCACGGTTAGCTGTTCACCCGGCCGAGGTAGTCGCCCGTACGGGTGTCGACCTTGATCTTCTCGCCGGTGCTGATGAAGAGCGGCACACCGATCTCGTAGCCGGTCTCCAGCGTGGCGGGCTTGGTGCCGCCGGTGGAGCGGTCGCCCTGGACACCCGGGTCGGTGTGCTGGATGGTCAGCTCGACGGCGGCGGGCAGCTCCACGTAGAGCACCTCGCCCTCGTGCTGCGCGACCGAGGCGGTGAAGCCCTCGATCAGGAAGTTGGCGGTGTCGCCGACGGACTTGCGGTCGACCATGAGCTGGTCGTACGTGCTCATGTCCATGAAGACGAAGTACTCGCCGTCCATGTACGAGAACTGCATGTCGCGGCGGTCGATGGTGGCCGTTTCGACCTTCACGCCGGCGTTGAACGTCTTGTCGACGACCTTGCCGGAGAGCACGTTCTTGAGCTTGGTGCGCACGAAGGCCGGGCCCTTGCCGGGCTTGACGTGCTGGAACTCGACGACGGACCAGAGCTGGCCTCCGTCGAGCTTGAGCACCAGGCCGTTCTTGAGGTCGTTCGTGGAAGCCACGGTTGCGGAATCTCCTGGACTGAAAGCAGTGGACGGCCAAGAACGCGCGCTAGAGCGCGAGCAGCTCCTTGGTCGTAATGGTGAGTAGCTCGGGTCCGCCGTCCGCCTCGGGGCGCACGACGAGCGTGTCATCGATCCGGACACCGCCCCGGCCCGGGAGGTGGACCCCCGGTCCGACGGTGACCGGCACGCAAGCGTCCAGTTTACCCATGGCTGTCGGTGCCAACTGCGGGTCCTCGTCGATTTCGAGTCCGACCCCGTGCCCGGTGCGCGGCATGAGCCCCTCGCCGTGCCCCGCCGCGTCCAGTGGATGACGGGCCGCGTGGTCCACCTCACGGTAGGTCGCGTCCGGCAGCAGAGCCTCCCGGCCACCGCGCTGAGCGGCGAAAACGAGGTCGTACAGCTCGATCTGCCAGTCCGCCGGGGCAGTGCCGATGACGAAGGTGCGGGCGATCTCGCAGCGGTAGCCGCGGTAGCTCGCGCCGAGGCAGACGCTGAGGAAATCGCCTTCCTCGACCCTGCGGTCGGTGGGCCGGTGACGCCCCTGGCCGGAGTTGGGCCCGGTGGCCACGGAGGTGGCGAAGGCGGGCCCCTCGGCGCCGTGGTCGACCAGCCGGCGTTCCAGCTCCAGGGAGAGATGGCGTTCGGTGCGGCCGACGAGGATCGATTCGAGGAGCTCTCCCAGTGCCTGGTCGGTGATCTCCGCCGCGATGCGCAGACAGGCGATCTCCTCCTCGTCCTTGATCACCCGCAGCTGCTCCACGGTGGTCCCGAGGTCCCCGAGGCGGAGCCGGGGGACGGCGGTGGTCATGGCCCGGTGGCGGGCCACGGTGAGGTCGTGCTCCTCGACGGCCAGGCGATCCGTGCCGTGCGTGGCGGCCAGGCTCGCCGCGGCGACGGCCGCGTCCCCTCGTCCGCCGCCCAGCACCGACACCCGCAGGGACTCGTCCGTACGCCCGTGCGCCGGATCGCCGGCCGGGGCGCGGGGGCAGAGCAGCACGTCCTCTCCGGCGCCGAGCAGCAGGACGGCACCGGGAGGCGCCCCGCCGGCGAGATAGCGGACGTTGGCGGGGCGGGAGACCAGGGCGGCGGCCGATCCGGCGGCGGCGCACCGGTCGCGGACCAGCCCGCGGCGGACGGCGTACACCTCTGACATGCCCCGAGCGTACGAGCGCATCCGCCGCCCCGCCCGTCAGCGCTGTCCGACGGGGGACGGCGGGGGCGGTGCGGGCCTGGACGGGCTACCAGGAGGGCGGGCTGGCGAGTGCGCGGGCGAGGACGTCGTCCAAGACCCGGGCCGTGGTCTCGACGTCGTACGTCGAGTTGTCGATGATCGGCAGACCGGAGCCGTACCACCCGGCCATTCGGCCGTGGATGCGGGCGACCTCCTCGTCGGAGAGGCGGCGGTTGCCGGTGCGGGCGGCATTGCGCTCCAGGACCACCTCCAGGCCGGGCAGGAGGACCACCGGGAGCAGGCCCGGCCCGACGTGGCGCTTCCAGCCGCCGAGGCCGATGACCGGCCGGTCGGGGAAGACGGCGTCGTCGAGGATGCAGGAGATGCCGTTGGCGAGGAAGTTGCGGGCGGCGAAGCCACAGGTGCGGCGGGCCAGGCGGTACTGGGCCTCGGACTGGTCGTTCCAGCCGGCCTGCGGGTCGGCGAACCCGGAGCGTACCCACTCGCGTACGTCGTCCAGGGAGACGTGTGCGGTGGGCGCCCGGCGGCGGTCTGCCCACAGTTTGGCCACGGTGGTCTTGCCCGCGCCCGCCGGGCCGATCAGGAGGACGGCGAGGGTCGCGGTGCCGGTGCCGGGTTCGAGGGGCTGCGCGGGCACCGGCACGAGGCCGCCCGGCGGCAGCCGGAAGTGACCGGTGACCTCGCGGGAGGGGGGTGCGGGCTGCTGGTCGGGGCCGGGCCCGGCCCACCCCTGGGCCTGAGGGACCGGATGCGCCGGAAGTGCCGGGGGTGCCTGGGGTATCGGGGGCGGCGGCACGGGGCTGCCCGGCTGCGGGGCGTGGTGCGGGCCGCCGACGGGGCCGTGTCCGGGCCGGTGGGGAGGCGGCAACGGAGCCCCCACTGCGTGCTGCATCCGGTGCCACTCCGTCTCGTGCGGTCAACTGGCGCTGGTCGGACGGCTACCGTACCGCCCCTGGCCCTCACCGGGTGAACGTCCCGGGGCCGTACCGGGTGCCCGCACGCGGGCACCCGGCGGGCCGGTGACGGCGGATCAGTCCGTCAGCTCCTCGGCCAGCGCGCGCAGCGCCAGCCGGTAGGAGCCGATGCCGAATCCGGCGACGGTCCCGGTGGCGATCGGCGCGACCACGGAGTTGTGCCGGAACTCCTCGCGCGCGTACGGGTTGGAGATGTGCACCTCGATGAGGGGTGCGGTGCGCTGGGAGGCCGCGTCCCGCATCCCGTACGAGTAGTGGGTGAACGCACCGGGGTTGATGACCACCGGGATCGAGCCGTCCGCGGCCTCGTGGAGCCAGCGGATCATCTGGCCCTCGTCGTTGGTCTCGCGGACCTCGACGTCGAAGCCGAGTTCCTTGCCGAGCGCCTGGCAGGTCTCGACGAGCCCCGCGTACGAGGTGGCCCCGTAGACGTCGGGCTCGCGGGAACCCAGCCGGCCGAGGTTCGGGCCGTTCAGCACGAGCACTTGGCGGGTCACGCGGAGACCTCTCCGTAGGCGGCGAGCAGGACGGCCGGGTCCGGGCCCTCCAGGACGGTGGGCTTGCCGAGCGCGTCGAGGACGATGAAGCGCAGCAGGTCGCCGCGGGACTTCTTGTCGAGCTTCATGTTCTCCAGCAGGCGGGGCCACTGGTCGCCGCGGTAGGTGAGCGGCAGCCCGACCGACGCGAGGACGGCGCGGTGCCGGTCGGCGGTGGCGTCGTCGAGCCGTCCGGCGAGCCGGCCCAGCTCGGCGGCGAAGACCAGGCCGATCGAGACGGCGGCCCCGTGGCGCCACTTGTAGCGCTCGTTCTTCTCGATCGCGTGGCCGAGGGTGTGGCCGTAGTTGAGGATCTCGCGGAGTCCGGACTCCTTGAGGTCGCTGGAGACGACTTCGGCCTTGACCCGGATGGAGCGCTCGATCAGCTCGGCGGTGTGCGGTCCTGCGGGCGTACGGGCGCCCTCGGGGTCCGACTCGACGAGGTCGAGGATCACCGGGTCGGCGATGAAACCGGCCTTGATGATCTCGGCCATTCCGGAGACGTAGTCGTGCACCGGGAGCGAGTCCAGGGCGGCCAGGTCGCAGAGCACCCCGGCCGGCGGGTGGAAGGCGCCGACGAGGTTCTTGCCCTCGGCGGTGTTGATGCCCGTCTTGCCGCCGACGGCCGCGTCGACCATGCCGAGGACCGTCGTGGGGACGGCGATCCAGCGCACCCCGCGCAGCCAGCTCGCCGCGACGAACCCCGCGACGTCGGTGGTGGCTCCGCCGCCGACACCGACGATGACGTCGCTGCGGGTGAAGCCGGTCTGCCCGAGCGCCTTCCAGCAGTAGGCCGCGACCTCGACGGTCTTGGCCTCCTCGGCGTTCGGCAGCTGGATCGCGATGGCCTCGTACCCCTGGGAGGCGAGGTCCTCGCGGACCGCCTCGCCGGTCTCGGCGAGTGCCTCGGGGTGCAGCACCGCGACGCGCTTGGCGCGGTCGCCGATGAGCTTCGGCAGTTCGCCGAGGAGCTGCCGGCCGACCAGCACCTCGTACGGGGCGCTGCCCTCGGTGCCGGCGACCTGGATACGGGTGGGGGCCTGCTCGGTCATTGCTGTCTTCTCCCGGCCGGGCGTGGTGTCGCGTTCCGGCAGTTCCAGTGCGTCGAGGATCTCGCGGGCGATCTCGTCGGGGGTGCGGTCGTCGGTGGCGACGGTCACCCGCGCCACCTCTTCGTACAGATGGCGGCGGAGTTCCATCATCTCGCGCCACTGCCGGCGCGGGTTGACGGCCAGCAGCGGACGCGCGGTGCCCAGTCCGACACGCTTGACCGCCTCTTCCACGTCCATGGAGAGGTAGACGACGGCGTGCCCGGCCAGCAGGGCCCGGGTGCCCTCGTCGAGCACGGCCCCGCCGCCGAGCGCGAGCACACCGGTGTGTCCGGTGACGGCCTCGCGCACGGCACGGCGTTCCAGTTCGCGGAAGCGCTCCTCGCCCTCGTCGAAGAAGATCTCCGAGATGGGCTTGCCCGCCGTCGCCACCACGTCGGCGTCGGTGTCGCGGTAGGGGGCTCGGAGCAGCCCGGCGAGGAGCTCACCGATCGTGGACTTGCCGACCCCCATGGGGCCGACGAGGACGACCAGCGGCGCGCTCATCGGATCTGCAGGTTGTCGAGGTACCCCCGCACGTTCCGGCGCGTCTCGGCGACGCTGTCCCCGCCGAACTTCTCGGCGACGGCGTCGGCGAGCACCAGGGCGACCATGGCCTCGGCGACGATCCCGGCGGCCGGCACGGCACAGACGTCGGAGCGCTGGTGGTGGGCCTTGGCGGGCTCGCCGGTCACCACGTCGACGGTGGCCAGCGCGCGGGGCACGGTCGCGATC
Organism: Streptomyces sp. NPDC002690; assembly: GCF_053592415.1. Taxonomy (NCBI): domain Bacteria; kingdom Bacillati; phylum Actinomycetota; class Actinomycetes; order Kitasatosporales; family Streptomycetaceae; genus Streptomyces; species Streptomyces sp. NPDC002690. Next base: position 21,506 of record NZ_JBSFVR010000038.1, read on the forward strand.
GGCTTCATCGCGGCGCGGACGCGCAGCAGCTCACCGGTGGTCAGGCCGCCCTCGGTGCCGCCGGCCCGGCCGGTGGCGCGCTTGATGCCGTCCTCGGTGACGAGGATCTCGTCATGGGCCTTGGAGCCGGGTACCCGGGCGAGGTCGAAGCCGTCGCCGACCTCCACGCCCTTGATCGCCTGGATGCCCATCAGGGCGGAGGCGAGCCGGGCGTCGAGGCGACGGTCCCAGTGCACGTGCGAGCCGAGTCCCACGGGCACGCCGTACGCGAGGACCTCGACGACTCCGCCGAGGGTGTCGCCGTCCTTGTGGGCCTGGTCGATCTCGGCGACCATCGCCTTCGACGCGTCCTGGTCGAGGCAGCGGACCGGGTCGGCGTCGAGCGCGGGGACGTCGGCCGGGGTCGGCAGCACGCCATACGGCGCCTTGGCGGCGGCCAGTTCCACGACGTGGCTGACGATCTCGATGCCCGCGGTCTCCTTGAGGTAGGAGCGGGCGACGGCGCCGAGCGCCACACGGGCGGCCGTCTCCCGGGCGCTGGCGCGCTCCAGGATCGGCCGGGCCTCGTCGAATCCGTACTTCTGCATGCCCGCCAGGTCGGCGTGGCCGGGCCGGGGGCGCGTCAGCGGAGCGTTGCGGGCCAGCGCGGCCAGCTCCTCCTCGTCCACCGGGTCGGCGGACATGACCTGCTCCCACTTGGGCCACTCGGTGTTGCCGACCATGACGGCGACCGGGGACCCCATGGTGAGGCCGTGGCGCACGCCGCCGAGGAAGGTGACCTCGTCCTGCTCGAACTTCATCCGGGCACCGCGCCCGTAACCGAGCCGCCGCCGTGCGAGGGCGTCGGCCACCATCTCCGTGGTGACCGGGACGCCGGCGGGAAGACCCTCCAGCGTCGCCACGAGTGCGGGGCCGTGCGACTCCCCTGCGGTCAGCCAGCGCAACCTGCTCAACGGTGCTCCTCATGCTCGCGCGCAAATACTGCAACGGCACGGCCGGGTGCGCGGCCCTGGCCCGCCGCCCCCGATCCTCCCACGACCTGGGGGGCGGACAGGCCCCCGGTCCAGCAGACGGACGCTTCAGGTACGTCCGTGCAGGTCCCCGGGGCTCGGCAAAGGGCCCGGGGCGGCGCTCAGCGTGCCGCGAGCGCCGCCTCTCCCGCCGCCCGCATGGCGGCCAGCGGCGCCGGCGAGCGGCCCGTCATCTGCTCGACCTGGAGGACCGCCTGGTGGACCAGCAGGTCGAGGCCGCCGACCACGGCCCCGCCCCGGTCCGCCCACGCGGTGGCCAGCGCGGTGGGCCAGGGCTCGTACAGCACGTCGAAGAGGGTGCCGGGTGCGGCGGGGACGGCGGCGGCGAGGGCGTCGGTGGTGCCGGCCGGAGTGGTGGCGACGACGAGCGGGGCGGTGAAGGCCTCGGCGGCGTCGGCCCAGTCGGCGACGGAGACGTCCACGCCGAGGCGCTCGCCCCAGCCGCGCATCTCGTCGGCCCGCGCGCGGCTGCGCACGTAGGTGGTGACCGGTCCCGCACAGATCTGGGAGAGCGCGGCCAGCGCCGAGGAGGCGGTCGCGCCCGCGCCGAGGACGGCCGCCGACTCCACCTTGTCGACGCCTCGCTCGCGCAGTGCCGCGACCATCCCGGGAATGTCGGTGTTGTCCCCGACCCGCCGGCCGTCCTCCGTGAACACGACCGTGTTGACGGCCTCGACGGAGGCCGCGGTGTCGCTGATCCCGTCGAGCAGCGGGATGACCGCCCGCTTGAGCGGCATGGTCAGCGACAGCCCGGCCCAGGTCGTGTCCAGGCCGCCGAAGAAGCCCGGGAGTCCCGCCTCGTCCACGTCGAAGCGTTCGTACGACCAGTGGTCGAGGCCGAGTTCCGCGTACGCGGCCCGGTGCAGGACCGGGGAGAGCGAGTGGGCGATCGGGGAGCCGAGGACCGCGGCGCGGCGGGGTCCCTCACTGGAGGCCATGCATTTCCTTGAACTTCTCGTTGAGCGCTTCGTGCTCCTCCACCGTCTTGGTGAAGTCGGTCTTCTTTCCGTCGAGCGAGATGAAGAACATCCACCCGTCGGCCGTCGGGTTGAGGGTCGCACTGATCGCCTCGTCCCCCGGGTTGCTGATCGGACCCGGCGGTAGCCCCGTGTGGTAGTAGGTGTTGTAGAGGTCCGGGTTGGTGCGGATCTCGTTCGACCCGATCGTGATCTTGCTCTGCTTCTTCAGGTAGTTGAACGCGGAGTCGAATTCGAGCTTGCGGTTGGTGATCGTGTTGTCCGGCTGCAGGCGGTTGTAGACCACCTCGGCCATCTTGCGGAAGTCGTCGTGGGAGATGCCCTCCGCCTGGACCAGGCTGGCGACGGTCAGTACCTGCCACGGGCCGTCCAGGTCGTACTTCTTCGCCGCGCCCTCGAGGTCGAGCTTGCTGTACTCCTCGTTGGCGCGGTCGACCATCCGCTTGAGCGCGTCTTCCGGCTTGGACCCCTTGGCCACCGGGTACGCGGCGGGGAAGAGGAAGCCCTCCAGCGGGTCCTTGAGGTCCGGGTGGTTCTTCGCCCAACCCGGCAGACCGAGGTCGGCGGCCTTCGCGCGCGCGACCTTCTCGGTGGCGCCTTTGTCCAGACCGATCCGCTGGTCGATCATTTCGTAGATCTTGGCGTTCCGGGTGCCCTCCGGGATCACCAGCGCGTTCTGGCTCTTCGGGTCGAGCATCATCTTGACCGCGTTGGCCGCCGACATCTCCTTGTTGAGGAGGTAGACGCCCGCCTGGATCGAGTTGCCCTTGGGGTTGGAGTTCTGCGCGGAGACGAAGGCGTCGACGGACTTGATGACGCCCTGCTTCTTCAGCTTGTTGGCGATGTCGTAGCCGAGCGCGTTCTTGGGGATCTCGACCTCGACCTGCGGGCCGGTGCCCATCCCCTCGTAGTCCTCGGGGGCGCCGAACTGCTGCTTCCAGTAGCTGTACCCGAAGTAGGACACACCGCCGAGGCCGCCGACGAGGACCAGTGACACGACGAGGCAGGCGCAGCCGTTGCGGCTCTTCTTCTTGCCCTTGGGCCGGCCGCCGCGCCGGCCGGAGCGCGGGTCGTCGTCGTACTCGGAGTCGGCGCCGTCGTCCGGGTCGGAGTCCCGGTCCGGCTCGTCGGAGGCGTTCTTGCCACGTCCGCCGCGGCCCCGGCGCTCCTCCGGTGTGTCGGACCCGGTGAAGAAGGGGTGCGTCTCCTCCACCGGCTCGTCCGGGTCCCAGTCCGTCTGCGACGGGGGCTGAGGCTCGGGCGCGGTACGGCGGCCCGGCGGCTGAGGCGGCGGGAAGGCCTCCTCGGTGGCGTACTGGTCACCGGGGGCGCCGTAGTTCTCCGCCGGGTAGCCGTACGGGTCGTGGGGCTGTGCGCCGTACGGCATGACGGGCTGCTGACCGGTTTCCCAGCCCTGGTCGTATCCGGGCTGGGACGGGTCGTACGGCTGCTGCCCGTACGACTGCTGCTGTTGTCCGTACTGCTGCTGCTCGTACTGCTGCTGCTCGTAGCCGCCACCCTGGGGCTGCTGGTACTGCTGCTGTTGCTGTTGCTGCTGGTGCCCGTAGGGGTCCTGGGGATTGCCGTAACCCTGCGGAGGGTAGGACTGCTGCTGGGCATACGGGTCCTGCGCATTGCCGTAGCCCTGCTGATGCTGGGCGTACGGGTCCTGCGGGTAGGGCTGCTGATGCTGCGGGGCGTAGGGGTCCTGCGGATGGCCGCCGTAGGAGTTCGGGTCCTGCGACGCTTCCTGGGCTGCCCAGCCCTGGTCCCCCTGGAGGGGATCTTCGGGATGCCACGGTTCGGGACCTGCGCCCCGGCCATACTCAGTCATCGATCCCCTAGAGCCGCGAGACGCGCGTTGCCGTCTCTTCGCTTCGCCGTGCGGGCTGTTCGAACACCGCAGCATCGCGCGGAACGTTACCGTATCGCGATCACAGCACCACTTCGACGCCCTCGCCAGGTGCATGCCCTGACGCCCGTTCGGACTCCAGCGCGTTCTGCAGGATCACCACGGCAGCGGCCTGGTCGATGACGGACCGCCCCTTCTTGGACCGGACGCCCGAGGCGCGCAGCCCCTGGGTGGCCGTCACCGTGCTCATCCGCTCGTCCACCAGCCGTACCGGCAGCGGATGGACCGCGCGGGCGAACACCTGGGCGAAAGCACGGATCTTCGCCGCGGCGGGGCCCTCACCGCCGCCCAGGGACCGGGGGAGGCCGATGACGACCTCGATCGGCTCGTACTCCTCGACGATCTGGCCGAGCCGCCGGTGGGCGGCCGGGACGTCACGTCCCGGCACGGTCTCCACCGGCGTCGCCAGGATGCCGTCGGGGTCGCACGAGGCGACCCCGATCCGGGCGTCCCCGACGTCGATCGCGAGCCTGCGTCCGCGACGCATCGGGGCACTCTCCTCGGTCATGCGGTCTCGGTGACCAGGCGCTCGACCGCGGCGACGGCGTCACCGATGGCGTCGGGGTTCTGACCGCCGCCCTGGGCGACGTCCGGCTTGCCGCCGCCACCGCCACCGAGGGTCTTGGCAGCCGTGCGCACCAGGTCGCCGGCCTTGAGACCGCGCTCGCGGGCGGCCTCGTTGGTGGCGATGACCGTCAGCGGGCGTCCGTTGGCCGTGGTGAAGAGGGCCACCACGGCGGCCCGGCCGCCCTGGATACGGCCGCGCACGTCGAGCACCAGGCGGCGCAGGTCGTCGGCGGAGGTGCCGTCCGGCACCTGGCCGGTGACCAGGGCGACACCGCGTACGTCCTTGGCGGACTCGACCAGACCGGCGGCGGCCTGGAGGACCTTCTCCGCGCGGAACTTCTCGATCTCCTTCTCGGCGTCCTTCAGCTTGCCGAGCATGGCGGAGATCTTCTCCGGCAGCTCCTCGGAGCGGCCCTTGACCAGCTCCTGGAGCTGGGCGACGACCGTGTGCTCCTTGGCGAGGAAGTTGTACGCGTCCACGCCCACCAGGGCCTCGATACGGCGCACCCCGGAACCGATGGAGGACTCGCCGAGCAGCTTCACCAGGCCCAGCTGGGAGGTGTTGTGGACGTGCGTGCCGCCGCACAGCTCCTTGGAGAAGTCGCCGATGGTGACGACCCGGACCCGCTCGCCGTACTTCTCGCCGAACTCGGCGATGGCGCCCTGCTTCTTGGCCTCGTCGATGGACATGACCTCGGCCTGGACGTCGAGTTCCCGGGAGAGGACCTCGTTGATCTTCTGCTCGACGTCGACGAGGACCGTGCCGGGAACGGCGGCGGGCGAACCGAAGTCGAAGCGGAAGCGGCCCGGGGAGTTCTCCGAACCGGCCTGGGCGGCCGTCGGGCCGAGCGCGTCGCGCAGCGCCTGGTGGGTGAGGTGGGTGGCGGAGTGGGCGCGGGCGATGGCCCGGCGCCGCGTGATGTCGATCGTGGCGTACGCGGACGAGCCCACGGTCACCTCGCCGACCTGGACGACGCCCTTGTGCACGCTGACACCGGGGACCGGCTTCTGGACGTCGCGGACCTCCACGACGGCACCGCTGTCGAGGCGGATGCGGCCGGTGTCGGCGAGCTGGCCGCCGCCCTCGGCGTAGAACGGGGTGCGGTCGAGGACGACCTCGACCTCGTCGCCCTCGCTGGCGGCGGGCGAGGGCACACCGTTGACGAGGAGGCCGACGACGGTCGACTCGCCCGTGGTGGTGGTGTAGCCGGTGAACTCCGTGGCGCCGGCGGTGTCGGCGACCTCGCGGTAGGCGGAGAGGTCGGCGTGACCGGTCTTCTTGGCGCGGGCGTCGGCCTTGGCCTTGTCGCGCTGCTCCTGCATGAGGCGGCGGAAGCCGTCCTCGTCGACGGCCAGGCCCTGTTCGGCGGCCATCTCCAGGGTCAGGTCGATCGGGAAGCCCCAGGTGTCGTGGAGCAGGAACGCCTTGTCGCCGGCGAGGACCTGGCCGCCGGCGGCCTTGGTCTCGGTGACGGCGGTCTCCAGGATGTTGGTGCCGCCCTTGAGGGCCTTGAGGAAGGCGGTCTCCTCGGCGAGCGCGACGGTCTCGATGCGCTTGCGGTCGGTCAGGAGCTCCGGGTACTGCTGCCCCATCGTGTCGATGACGACGTCGATCAGGTCATGCACGACGGCACCGGAGGCGCCCATGAGGCGCATGTTGCGGATGGCGCGGCGCATGATGCGGCGCAGCACGTAGCCGCGGCCCTCGTTGCCCGGGGTGACGCCGTCACCGATGAGCATGACGGAGGTGCGCATGTGGTCGGCGACCACGCGCATGGAGACGTCCGTGGTGTGCGCGGCGCCGTAGCGGACTCCGGTGAGCTCGGTGGCCTTGTCCATGACGACGCGCAGGGTGTCGGTCTCGTACATGTTCTGCACGCCCTGCAGGATCATCGCGAGGCGTTCGAGGCCGAGACCGGTGTCGATGTTCTTGGACGGCAGGTCCCCGAGGATCGGGAAGTCCTCCTTGCCGTCACCGGCGCCGCGTTCGAACTGCATGAAGACCAGGTTCCAGATCTCCACGTAGCGCTCGTCGTTGACGGCCGGGCCGCCCTCGGCACCGAACTCGGGGCCGCGGTCGTAGTTGATCTCGGAGCAGGGGCCGCAGGGACCGGGGACGCCCATGGACCAGAAGTTGTCCTTCTTGCCGAGGCGCTGGATGCGCTCGGAGGGCACGCCGATCACGTCGCGCCAGATCGTCTCGGCCTCGTCGTCGTCGAGGTAGACGGTGATCCAGAGCTTCTCCGGCTCCAGGCCGAAGCCGCCGTCCGCCACGGAGCTGGTGAGCAGCTCCCAGGCGTGCTTGATGGCGCCTTCCTTGAAGTAGTCGCCGAAGGAGAAGTTGCCGCACATCTGGAAGAACGTGCCGTGCCGGGTGGTCTTGCCGACCTCTTCGATGTCCGGGGTACGGACACACTTCTGCACGCTGGTGGCGCGGGGGGCCGGCGGCTTGGCCTCACCGAGGAAGTACGGCTTGAAGGGCACCATGCCCGCGTTGACCAGCAGCAGAGTCGGGTCGTCCGCGATGAGCGACGCCGAGGGGACGACGGTGTGACCGCGCTCCTCGAAGAAGCTCAGCCAGCGACGGCGAATTTCGGCCGACTCCATCAGTGGTCCTCATTCCGGTTGTTCGAGTTGTAGGGGAGGGTGCGGTACAAGGGTGCCTCGTCCGCGCGGCGCGCGGGTCCGGCCGCTTCGACGGCCCGGTGGCGCCGTACGGGGAGCTCCGGATCGACCGGTGCGTCCAGGCCCAGCGCTCCGCCGAGTTCGGCCTCGCGGCGGACCATGCCCTCGCGCACGTCGAGGGCGAAGTCCTTGAGCCGGTGACCGGTCTCGATCGCCTTGTCCGCGGCCTGCGCCGCGAGGCTCTCGGGGCTGAGCTGCTTGATCTTGCGGTTCACCTTGGTGGTGGCCCACACGCCGGCGGCCGCGCCGGCGGTGAACCAGAAGGTTCGGCGGAACATCGCTGGTTCAGTCCTTCTGTCCGCGGGAGCTGCGCCCGTTCCGCTTCTTGCGGGCGGACGGCACGGTTCGTCCGACGACCACGGTACGGCGGGCGGCCTGACTCTCACGCGCGGGCTCCGGTGCGCTCCGGCGGCCGAGGGCCTGGCGTACGCCGTAGCCGAAGGCCGCGACCTTCACCAGCGGGCCGCCGAAGGTCGAGGCGACGGTGGTGGAGAGGGCGGAGGCGTTGGAGGTGACCTCCTGGACGTCCGACGCGATGGCGTCGACCTTGTCCAGCTGGGTCTGCGCGGAGCGTACGGTCGCGGAGGCGTCGGCGAGCAGCGGTACGGCCTGCTCGGTGACGTCCGCGACGAGCTTGGTGGTCGCCCTGAGCGTCTGGGCCAGCCTCACCAGCACCACGGCGAGGAACGAGACCAGGATCGCCCAGAAGACGGCCACCAGAATCCCGGCCACCTCTCCACCGGACACTGTGCACCGCTCCCTGCTTGTCGCTCGCCCCTGGGGGGCCTGTCACCGTCCCGACCGGCCGCGGCGCCCGGGTGCGAACCCGCCGCTCCGGCCAGTCGTCGTATCGACGAGCCTATCGCGCCGGGCGTCACGCCCTGTACCGCATTACCCCGTGGCCGGGGCGGGTTCGCGGGAGAAGTTTGTACGCAGCGCTTCCGGACCAGTACTCTGCGTGTTTCATGCGACGTCTTCAGGGCCGGCTCCCCGGACCCGACGATCAGGGCTCCGGGTCCGCCCCTCGGCGCAGCGGGCTTCCCGCGGAGCTGAACACCTTCGTCGGACGCCACGACGATCTCGCCGTTCTCGGCGCGCTACTGGAGGAGTCCCGGCTGGTCACCGTCGTCGGTGTGGCGGGCGTCGGGAAGACCCGCTGCGCGGTACGCGTCGCCGCACTTCTGGAGAAACGGTACTGCCATGGGGTCGGGGTGGCCGACCTGGCCGGCCTGGGCGATCCCGACCTGCTGGGGCACGCGGTGGTGGACGCGCTGGGGTTGACCGACCACACGCGCAGGCCGCCCAGGGCGGTCCTGCTGGAGCACCTGGCCGACCGTGAGGTGCTGCTGGTGCTCGACGGGTACGAACAGCACGTCGAGGCATGCGCGGACCTGGTTCAGGAACTGCTGCGCCGGGCGCCGCGCCTGCGGGTGCTGGCGGCCGGCCGGCTCCCGCTGCGGGTGGACGGCGAGCGGCTCCACCCGCTCGCGCCGATGGGCGAGGAGGACGCCCTGGAGCTGTTCACCGCCCGGGCCGGAGCGGTACGGCCCGGCTTCGCGCCCACCGGAGTGGCCCGGGAGACCGTACGGGAGCTGTGCCGGCGCCTGGACGGGATTCCGCTCGCCCTGGAGCTCGCCGCCGGCCGGACGCGCGCGCTCGCGCCGGACCAGATCCTCCAGCGGCTGGACGACCGCTTCCGGTTGCTGACGGGTGGCAGCCGCAGCGCCCCGCCGCGCCACCAGACCCTGCGGACGGCGATCGGCTGGAGCCACGAGCTGTGCGCGCCCGCGGAGCGGCTGCTCTGGGCGCGGCTCTCCGTCTTCGCCGGACAGTTCGACCTGGAGGCCGCGGAGTACGTATGCGGCGGTCCGGACCTGCCGGCCGACACCGTACTGGACGTGCTGGACGCACTCCTCGCCCAGTCGGTGGTGCTGCGCGAGGACTCCCCGGCCGGCACCCGCTACCGCCTGCTGGACACGATCCGCGAGTACGGGGCCCAGTGGCTGTCGGCCACCGGCGACGCGGAGCGCCTGCGACGGCGCCACCGGGACTGGTTCCTGGGGCTCGCCACCTGGTGCGAGCTGGACTGGTTCTCGCCCCGGCAGGAGGTGGTGGCGGCCCGCATCGAGTGCGAACTCCCCAATCTCCGCAGGGCGATGGAGTGCTCGATGGAGTCGTCGGACGAGGTCCACCTCGCGCAGTACCTGGCGGGAACCCTCTGGTACTTCTGGGCCGGCTGCGGGCGGCTGGCCGAAGGCAGGTACTGGCTGGAGCACGTGCTCGACGAGGAGACCACCCACGATCCGTCGCGGCTGAAGGCGCAGTGGGTGCTCGGGTACGTGGCGGTGCTCCAGGGAGACGCCGTCGGCGCGATCTCCGCGCTCCAGGACTGCCGGGAGGGGGCCGAGCGGTCCGGGGACGACTCGGCGGCGGCGTACGCGGTGCACCGGACGGGCTGCCTGGCCCTCGTCACCGACGACGTGGTGCGCGCGGAGGAGCTGCTGCGGGACGCGCTCGTGCGCTACCGGGAGGTGGGCGAGCTCAACAGCAACGTCCTGATGGCCCAGGTGGAACTGGGCATGGCGCGGGCGTTCCAGGGAGACCTGGAGGACGCCGCCGCGAACTGCCGGGAGGTCGAGGAGATCTGCGACGACCACGGGGAGCGGTGGGTCCGGGCGTACGCGCTGTACGTCCTGGCCTTCGTGGCGCTGCGGCAGGACCGCCCCGGGGCGTGCCGCCGGATGCTCCTGGAGGCCCTGGCCACCGGCCACCGCTTCCACGATCCGCTGGGCGGCGTGCTCTGCCTGGAGCTGCTGGCGCTGCTGACCGTCGTGGAGGGTGACGCGACGGAGGCCGCCGTGCTCCAGGGGGCCGCGTCGGCGATCTGGCCGTCCGTGGGGGTGCCGGTCTTCGGCTCGGTCCACTACGGCGCTCCGCGCGCGGAGTGCGCCGCGCGGGCCCGTGGGGAGCTGGGGGAGGCGGCCTACGGCGCCGCCCTGCGGACCGGCGCACTGCTGGACTTCGACACCGCGGTCCGGCGTGCGCTGGCCGGCGGGAACCCGCCTCCGGCGGACGGTTCCCCGCCGCCGGGGGGCCGCCCCGCCGCGAGCGTGCCCGCGCCCGGGGAAACGCGAAGGCCCGCCGCCTCCCGGATGACCGAGAGGGGCGGGCCCGAGCTCTGATGCGAGCGCTGCGCCTGGATCAGCGGGCGTAGTACTCGACGACGAGCTGCTCGTCGCAGATGACCGGGATTTCCTTGCGGTTCGGGTCCCGGTCCAGGCGGAAGGCCAGGGCCTTCAGGTTCACCTGGAGGTAGCGCGGGGTCTCACCGTCGGTGTCGTAACCACCCTCGCGGGCCACCTGGAAGGGGACCTTGGAGCGGCTGCGCTCGCGGACCTGGACGACGTCGTCGGGGCGCACGCGGAACGACGGCTTGTCGACCTTGCCACCGTTGACCTCGATGTGGCCGTGAACGACCATCTGACGGGCCTGGTAGATGGTGCGGGCGATGCCCGAACGCAGGACCAGGGCGTCGAGGCGGCGCTCCAGCTCGACGACCAGCGCCTCGCCGGTCTTGCCTTCGGCCTTCTTGGCGCGGTCGTAGGCGCGCGCCATCTGGCGCTCGCTGATGTCGTACTGCGCACGCAGGCGCTGCTTCTCCAGCAGACGGACCTTGTAGTCCGAGTTCTGCTTGCGGCCACGGCCGTGCTCGCCCGGCGGGTACGGACGCGCTTCGAAGTACTTGACAGCCTTGGGCGTCAGAGCGATGCCGAGGGCACGCGACTTCTTGACCTTGGGACGCGACTGGTTAGGCACGTTCTCCAGACCTCCGTTGTAGGGGTTTACCTCAGTGGGGAGATCGCGTGTCTCACCCTGGGAACACCACACACATCACGGACGTCACGAAGCAGCGACGGCACACACAAGGGTGCCGTAAGCGACGGAAGGCCGTTCTGATCGTGGTCAGCCGCGTCCCAGCGGGCTTGAAGACCGTCGGGCTGCCGTCGAGCAACCCGAACGCACACGAACTCGTCTACAGACTACCCGCTCCGCGGAGCTCCTCGTACCGGGGGCGGTGTGACCCGTACCGGCGGGACGCTTCACACGCGCGCGAGGGAGCCCCCGGGCGTCAGCGCTCGCGCGCCCCGGCGTCGCCGTCCGTGCGGCCGAGGCGCTCGCGGACCCGGTCGGCCACGTCGGCGTACCGGGCCTCGGCGCCGTACCGGGTCGGGGTGTAGTACCGGCGGCCCCGGACCGCCTCGGGGGCGTACTCCTGGGCGGCGATGCCGCCGGGGACGTCGTGCGGGTAGACGTATCCCTGGGCGTGCCCCAGCTTGGCGGCGCCCGCGTAGTGGCCGTCGCGCAGATGCGCCGGGACCGGGCCTGCCATGCCCTTACGGACGTCCTCCCGGGCGGCCATGATCGCCAAGGTCGCCGCGTTCGACTTGGGGGCGAGGGCCAGGGCGATGGTCGCGTGGCTGAGGGTGAGGGCCGCTTCGGGGAAGCCGATCAGGGCCACGGCCTGGGCGGCGGCGACCGCCGTCGGCAGTGCGGTCGGGTCGGCCAGCCCGATGTCCTCGCTGGCCGAGATCATCAGCCGGCGGGCGATGAACCGGGGGTCCTCCCCCGCCTCGATCATGCGCGCCAGGTAGTGCAGCGCCGCGTCCACGTCGGAGCCCCGGATCGACTTGATCAGAGCGCTCGCCACGTCGTAGTGCTGGTCGCCGTCCCGGTCGTACCGCACGGCGGCCCGGTCGACCGTCTCCTCGACGGTCGAGAGGGTGATCTCCGTCTCGTGCTTCGCCAGGGCGGCCCCGGCGGCGGCCTCCAGCGCGGTGAGCGCGCGGCGGGCGTCACCGCCCGCGATGCGCAGCAGATGGTCCTCCGCGTCCTCGGGGAGCGTCACCGCACCGCCGAGACCGCGTTCGTCGGTGAGGGAGCGGCGCAGCAGGGCGCGCACGTCGTCCTCGGTGAGGGATTCCAGGGTGAGCAGCAGGGAGCGCGACAGCAGCGGCGAGATGATGGAGAAGTGGGGGTTCTCGGTGGTCGCCGCGATCAAGGTGACCCAGCGGTTCTCGACAGCGGGGAGCAGGGAGTCCTGCTGGGCCTTGGAGAAGCGGTGGATCTCGTCGAGGAAGAGGACGGTCTCCTTGCCGAAGCCGCCGGAGGCCCGGCGGGCACCGTCGATGACGGCCCGGACCTCCTTGACACCGGCGGTGATCGCCGAGAGCTCGACGAACCGCTTGTTGGTGGCCTTGCTGACCACGTACGCGAGGGTGGTCTTGCCGGTGCCGGGCGGGCCCCAGAGGATCACCGAGGACGGGCCGGCCGGGCCGCCGCCGGCCTCGCCGACGAGCCTGCGCAGCGGGGAGCCCTGCTTCAGCAGATGCTGCTGGCCGAGGACCTCGTCCAGGACCCGGGGACGCATCCGGACAGCGAGGGGGCTGCTGGACGGGTCCTTCTCCTGGCGTTCTTCGGCTGCTGCGGTAAAAAGATCGGGCTCCACGTCAGGAAGCCTAAGCGACCGCACCGACAGGACGGCGGGGCCGGTGGCCCGGAGCGCTCTCCCCCGGGCCCGTACGCACCCGCGGCCCGTCCGTGCGGGCGCCGGTCAGCTGGTCCAGAAGTCCCACCAGCGGGTCAGGATCAGCATGCCGATGATGCCGATCCAGAGCACCGGGGGCGCCCAGTGGAATTCGGTGAGGGCGTTGCGCAGCCAGGACGGCGCGGGCAGGATGCGGTGCTTCACGTTGTGGATGGTGACGTAGCAGAACATCGTGATCGTGGCGACCCAGGCCAGGCAGCACCAGAGGCAGAGCGAGTTGATGTTGTACAGCGACTGGTACTGGAGCCAGGTGCAGAAGCCGACACCGAAGAGCATGCCCGCGTTGAGGCCGAGCCAGTACCAGGAGCGGAACCGGGCTCCGGCGAGCAGGGCCATGCCGATGCCGATCACGATCGGGTAGGCGACGAGTCCCATCATCGGGTTCGGGAACCCGAAGGCCGCCGCCTGCTCGCTCTTCATGACGTTGCCGCAGGCCACCACCGGGTTCAGGCTGCATCCGGGGGTGAAGCTCGGGTCTTCCAGGAGCTTGAACTTGTCGATGGTGATGACCCAGGCGGCCAGCAGTCCGGCCGCTCCCGTGATCACCAGCAGCAGCGCGAGGGCGCGCCCGCTGCCGATGGTGCGTTTACCGCCGTCCTCGGCCTGCGTCGAGGAGTGGTGATCTACCGCTGCAGTCGTCATATCGCCGTTCCATCGCTGAGTGTCCGACCGGGCACGGTCATTCTGCCGTACCACCGTTCGGGTCTTCCGTTCGATACGCATAAGGACGTGCGAGGGTCGGGCGCCCCTTCCCGCGGGTACGGGCGGGGTGCACGGCTCTGGCGTGGTCGAACGTGTCCGCCGGGGCGGACCGGAACGTCACCGGCGCTCACCGAATACGTGGACCGGTATCGCCCTGCCGAATGACGCGGGCGACACGCGGTTGACAGCGCCGGGGTGCGGACACGCCGAGGGGCGGCACGGTCCGGCCGTGCCGCCCCTCGTGC
>NZ_JBSFVR010000039.1:0-35066 GCF_053592415.1 Streptomyces sp. NPDC002690
CGGCGGGTGGTCTGTCCGGCGAGGGCGAGGTTGTACATCCGTGGGATGCCGAGCATGGCGTCGTGGACGCCGTCGCCTTTGAGACGGCACCGGCCAGACCGGCCGGCGGGCGGACCCAGCCGGTGGCGGCGGCCGGGTGCGCGGCGGCGGCTCCCCGGATCTCGGCGGCGCGCGGGCCTGGCCCGATCGCGACCTTCGCGCCGATCAGCCGGACCGGGCCGCCGTCCGTCGAAGGCGGAGCGGATGCCGCCGACACGGCGGGGCCGGGGCCCACGGGCGGTACGGGCCGGACGTGGGACGGCGGGGGCATCGGGGCGGTCTCGGGCATGCGGCTGGTGTCCCAGTCGCCGAGCGGCGGGCGCGGGGGCGGCGGCGGGGCCACCACCTGCGCGGGCGCGGGCGCCATGGTGCGTCCGCCGCCGCGGCGCTGCTCGATCATCGCCGTGGCCCGGCCGGGCAGCCAGGCGGACGCGGTGCCGCTGTCGTCGCTGCCCGAGGCGAACAGGTGCGGGGCGAGCTGCGCCTGGAGGTCCGCGGGGCTGGGGCGGCGGGTCGGGTCCATCTGCATGCAGGACTCGATCAGCGGGCGGAGCTCGTCCGGGAGCCCTTCGGTGTCGGGCCCTTCCCGCAGCAGCATGAAGACGGTCTCGACCGGGTTGGCGCCGTGGAAGGGCGCGTGTCCGGTGGCCGCGAAGACGAGGGTCGAGCCGAGCGAGAACACGTCGCTCGCCCCGGTGACGCTGCGGGAGTCGCGGGCCTGCTCGGGCGACATGTAGGCGGGGGTGCCCACGGCGACGTTCGTCATGGTGAGGCGGGTGTTGGACACCCCGGAGGCGATACCGAAGTCGATGACGCGGGGGCCGTCCTCCACGACGAGCACGTTGGACGGCTTCAGGTCGCGGTGGACGAGCCCGGCGCCGTGGATGGACTGGAGGGCCTCCGCGATACCGGCGGCCAGCCAGCGGACGGCCTGGGTGGGCATGGGCCCGCACTCGTTCACTATCTCTTCGAGCGAGGGGGCGGGTACGTACGCGGTGGCCAGCCACGGCACGGCGGCGCGCGGGTCGGCGTCGACGACGGCGGCGGTGTAGAACCCGCTCACCGCGCGGGCGGCTTCGACCTCGCGGGTGAACCGGACGCGGAAGAGCTGGTCCTCGGCGAGCTCGGTGCGGACGGTCTTGATCGCCACCCGTCTGCCCGACGCCGAGCGTGCGAGATAGACGAGCCCCATGCCGCCGGCTCCGAGCCGTCCCAGCACCTCGAACGGGCCGATCCGTCTCGGGTCGTGCTGCGTCAGCTGCTCCACTTGCCTGCCACCTCCCCGTACAGGCCCTGGTCCCACGACCCCGGCCCGCGAATTCCCGCCCCGTGCAGCGTCTCACCACCGGGCACCACCTGGCGGTGCGCACCCCGATTCTTCCTGGCGCGGCCCCCAGTTGCGAACCCGGGGGCGAATCGGGGTGTCACCAGCCCCGTCGGTGGCGCGCGGACGGGGTCCGCTGCTAAGGACACGATCGGGCACAACCGCCGTACGGGCGACGGAACGGAGTGCGTGGAGCACGGGGAGTGGCCGAAGTGCGCTGGAGCGCAGCGGGGTTGTGCACACGTGGCGCCTACGGAAAACGACCGGGGGCGCGCACAGAACCTCTGCGCACGCCCCCGGTCGAGGGCCCCCGGTCGAGGGCCTCGGTCGCGGTTCCCCGCCCTCGCGAGTTCCCGGATTTCCCGTCAGTACCGGCCGCTGAGCTGCGGAGTGGCCTCCGGTGCGGGTCCGTGCCCGCTCTCGGCGTCCGGGTCGCGGCGGGCCAGCTTCTCGCCCTCGATGTCGACCTCGGGCAGGATGCGGTCGATCCAACGCGGCAGCTTCCAGGCGTGTTTGCCGAGCAGGGTGAGGACGGCGGGCACGATCGTCATACGGACGACGAAGGCGTCCAGCGCGACGGCGACCGCGAGGGCGAAGCCCAGGGCCTTGATGATGGCCTCGTGCGAGCCGATGAAGCCGGCGAACACCGAGATCATGATGAGGGCCGCGGCCGTGACGACCTTCGCACTGTGGTGGAAGCCGGTCTCGATCGCCGTACGGGGATCGGCGCCGTGAACGTACGCCTCGCGCATCCGGGTCACCAGGAAGACCTGGTAGTCCATGGCGAGTCCGAAGACGATGCCGACCAGCAGGATCGGCATCAGACTCATGATCGGACCGGGCTGCTCCAGGCCGAACAGATCCTTCAGCCAGCCCCACTGGAAGACCGCGACGAGCGAGCCGAGCGAGGCGAGGACCGAGAGCAGGAAGCCTAGCGCAGCCTTGACCGGCACCAGGATCGAGCGGAACACCAGGATCAGTACGAGGAAGGCCAGTCCGACGACGAGGATGAGATAGGGCACGATGGCCGCGCTGAACTTGTCCGAGACGTCGATGTTGAGCGCGGTGGTACCGGTGACCATGGCGCGCGCGCCGTTCGCGTCCTGGGACTCGGCGGCCAGCGCGCGGATGTCCGCGACGAGGTCCTTGGTCGCGTCGGTGGTCGGTCCGCTGCCGGGGACGACGTTGATGATGGCGGTGTCGCCGGCCTGGTTGAAGGCGGCGGGCGACACGCCCTTCACGTCGGGCAACGCGGCGATGGCCTTGCCGAGGGACGCGGCGGTGCCGGCCGCGGTGGCCGGGGTCCGGTCGTCGACGGTGACGATCAGCGGCCCGTTGAAGCCGGGTCCGAAGGACTCGGAGAGCAGGTCGTACGCCTTGCGCTGGGTGGACGAGGGCGCGGCGGACCCGTCGTCCGGGAGCCCGAGCTTGAGATCGGCGGCGGGGAGCGCGAGGACGCCGAGGGCGACGACGGCGAGGACCAGAACCGCGGCGGGCCTGCGCATCACCAGGGATATCCAGCGACGGCCGACGGTGACCTTGGGGGTGCCGTTCACGGTCTTCACCGGGGCGGGCTCTCCACCGCGCTTGCGGGCGCGGCCGAGGACCCGCTCGCTGCCGAAGCTCAGCAGCGCGGGGACGAGGGTGATCGCGACCAGTACGGCGACGACGACGGCACCGGCGGCGGCGAGGCCCATGGCGGTGAGCAGCGGCAGGTTGACCACGGAGAGCCCGGCGAGGGCGATGATCACGGTCACACCGGCGAAGACGACGGCGGAGCCCGCCGTTCCGTTGGCACGTGCGGCGGCCTCCTTGGCGTCGTAGCCGTCGGCGCGCTCGGCGCGGTAGCGGGACACGATGAAGAGGGCGTAGTCGATGCCGACGGCGATGCCGAGCATCGAGGCCAGCGCGGAGGTGCTGCTGTCGAGCTCGAAGGTGGCGCTGACCGCGGTGATCACGGAGGTGCTCACGCCGACGCCCGCCAGGGCGGTGAGCAACGGGAAGCCCGCGGCGACCAGCGATCCGAAGGTGACGACGAGGACGAGGGCGGCGAGCAGGAAGCCGACGGCTTCGGCGGCCATCCCCTGCTCGGGCTGGGCGAGCGCGTCGCCGGACGCCTCCACCGTCAGTCCCTGGTCACGGCCGTTCTCCAGCGCCTTGTCGATGCCGGTGTGATCGGCGTCGGTCAGGTCGGCGGCCCCGACGGTGTAGGTGATCTGCGCGTACGCGGTGACGCCGTCCGCGCTGACCGTCTTGGCCGCGAAGGGGTCGCTGACCTGCGCGACACGGGAGGAGGAGTTCTTCAGTTCCGCGAGGACCTTCTCCATGGCGGCCCGGTTGGCGCCGCCGTCGACCCGCTCCCCCTGCGGGGCACGCACCACGACGCGGGCGCTGGCGCCTTCGGCGTTGGCGGCGGGGAACTTCTCGTCGAGGAGGTCGAAGGCCCGTTGCGACTCGGTCCCGGGCAGGGAGAAGTGGGAGGAGGCCGTGTTCGTGGTGCCGGCGGCGACGGCACCGACGGCACCGAGGACGACGGCCCACAGGACGACGACCAGCCAGCGCCGCCGGAAGGCGAAGCGGCCGATCCTGTGCAGGAAGGTAGCCATGGGGTGGAGGGCTCCGTAAAGGGTGCGTGGTGAGGGTGGGGCGTCGGGCCGTGGCGGACACGGGGCCGCGGCGCCCGCCGCCGGGTGGGGCGGCGGGAGCCACGGCGCGTGCCGGCCCCCGTCCCCACGGGCGGCAGCACACCCGGCACCGTCGCCGCGTGCGACGGCACGGCCTCCGGCGTCCGGCCTCGGGGGAAGCGACGGGCCGCCGGTGATCACCATGGTGTCCCGCGCGGGTGCTCGCCGGGGTCGCCCACAGGTACCGTTCCGGGGCCGCGCTGTCGGTCATTCGGCCGACACCGCCCCCGGGGCCGCTCCATACCCTGGTACGCGTGGACTGGCATCTTCCGTTTACTCCGGCCGTCAGACGGCTCATCACCGCGTTCAGCGTGCTCGCGTTCGCCCTGACGTGGGTGGCGGACCTCGCCCTGCTGAGCTTCGCGCCGGACACCTTCTCCCCTGCCACCAACTGGCTGCCCGTCCTGGCGACCGGCCCGCTCGCGACGCTCGCGGTCGCGGAGACCCGCCGCTCACCACCCATGCGGTGGCGCATCGGTGGCGTGGTCGCGATGTCGCTGGCGCTGACGGCCGTCTGCTTCGTCTTCTCCCCGACGCAGTCTTCGATCGGCGCGCTGGAGGCCGCGGCGCTGATCGCCCTGGTGATCCGCACCATCGCCCAGGCCCCGAGCACGAGGGCCGCCGCGGTCTCGACGGCGGCACTCGGCGTGGCGGCGCTGCTGCTGCCGCTGCGGATGCGCTCGTGGGAGGTGTTCGTCCCCGGCGGTTACGTCCTGACCGTGGCGCTCACCATCGGCATCACCCTCGGCTGCGCGATCCGCGCCCTGGAGGCCCGCCGTCGGCGCAACATCGCCGATGTCCGGCAGGCGGAACGCCTCGCGCTCGCCCGTGACCTGCACGATCTGATCGCCCACCACATGACCGGCATCATCGTGCAGGCGCATGCGGCGACGGCGATCCACGCGACGGCCCCGGACAAGGTCGAACCGATCCTGCGCAACATCGCCCGGTCCGGCACCGAGACGCTGGAGTCGATGCGCCGGCTGGTCCGGGTCCTGCGGGAGGAGGGCCACGTCCCGCAGCGTCCCGGTGACCTGCTGAGCGAGCTGGCCGAGCTGACGGCCGCCCACTCGGCCCCCGCCGCGCCCGGTGCTCCGGCCGCCGCCGCCCGGCTGGAGGCGACCGCGTCGGCGCGCACCGCGCAGCTCAGCCCCGAGGTGGAGATCTCCGCGTTCCGGGTCGCGCAGGAGGCTCTCACCAATGTCCGCCGCCACGCCCCCGGTGCCCAGGCTGCGGTACGCCTCGACGTGGAGGCGGACTGGCTCTGGGTCACCGTCACCAACAGCGCCTCCCCCAAGGGCTCCCCGTCGCCCGCCGGAGGTTCCAGCGGCTTCGGGCTGATCGGCCTGCGTGAACGCGTGGAGGCGCTGGACGGAACCCTGCGGGCCGGCCGGTTCCCCGGGGGCGGCTGGGAGGTCAGGGCGGGATTCCCGCTCCTGGCGCCGCCCGCGTCCGCCGCCTCCGGTACGGGTTGGGAGGTCGTCGGTCCGTGAGACCCGGCAGGGGCCTGCCGGGCGGTGGCCGTACTCAGCCGCGTGGCCGGGCGACCCCGTGCTCCCAGGCCCAGGCGGCGACCTCGACCCGGTTGCGGGCGTCCAACTTGCCCTGGATGCGGCCCAGGTACGTCTTGACCGAGGAGAGCGAAAGGAAGAGTTCGGCGCAGATCTCCTGGTTCGTACGCCCCACCGCGACCAGCCGCACGATGTCCCGCTCCCGGGTGCTCAGCAGTCCCTGCGGTTCGCTCCGGGTCGACGGCACGCCGCCCTGCTCCGCCTGCTCCAGCCGCCGCAGCAGACGCACCGTCACCGCGGGGGACACCAGGGCGTCGCCCCTTGCCGCCGCGTGCACGGCCTCCACCAGCAGGGCAGGGTTGGCGTCCTTCAGCAGGAACCCGCAGGCGCCGTTGCGCAGGGCGCCGCGTACGTAGTCGTCCTGGTCGAAGGTGGTGATCACCACGACGTTCATCGGGTCGGCGGCTCCTGGCCCGGCCAGCAGCCGGGTCACCTCAAGGCCGTCCAGGCGCGGCATCCGGATGTCGGCGAGCACCACCTTCGGTCTCAGCCGTCGCGCCAGCTCCACGCATTCGACGCCGTCCGCCGCTTCCCCGACCACCTCGATCCCCGGTTGCGCGTCCAGGATCATGCGGAACCCGGCCCGGACGAGTTCCTGGTCGTCGGCCACCACCACGTCGATCGTCGTACCGGCCACGGGCTCGTCCTCTCACGGCGGTGCCACGGGCCCACCGGGACGGCCGGCCGGGGCGGGCCCCGCCGCCGCTTCAGATACGGGCGTCGAGGCGGTGCTGCAGGGAACCGTCCGGACCGAAGACGTCCATCAGAAAGCCCTTCTCCAGCGAAAGGCCCTCCTGCTCCACCAGATAACGGGTGACCGAGACCTTGAGTTCCTGGAAGGGCTGGTCGTCCTCGTCCGGGTCGTGCGTCCACACGGTCAGCAGCGGCACCCCGTCCGCGCCGGAGCTCCGCGCGATCCCGTACACCTCCCCCACCCCACCGGCGCGGCGGTAGCGTTCCGCCAGCCGCGCGGCGGCGTCCGGCGCCGCGGTGCCGATCGCGACGGGTCCGTGCGTCACGTCGGAACCACCCCGCCCCGGTCCGGAGCCGGTGGTGCAGCCGGTCAGCAGGACGGCACATCCGACGACGGCCCATCCCCCATGGACGAGTGCGGCCCGGCGGGCGACGATTCTCATCGCGCCATTGTCGGCGGCGCCCGTACGCCGGTCAGGGCGGAGCGGTGACAGTGGCGCGAACCCGACGGACCTTCCGGCGCCCCGGCGTCCCCGCCTACGGCAGCATCGGTTCCGCGGGCTGGAGCACGGCGAACGCGGCGCTCTGGTCGTCCTGGAACGCCGCCATCCGCCCGTACGGGATGTCGAACGGCGCGGCGGTGACCCGGCCGCCCAGCTCCCGTACCCGTTCGGCGGTGCGGTCGCAGTCGGCGACGGCGAAGTACGTCAGGAAGTGGCTGGGCATCATCTCGGGGAACGCGTCGGTGATGACGCTCCGGCCGCCGACCGCGGTGTCCGGGCCGGGGGTGGCGCCGGGCGGGGACCACATGCGGAAGTCGACGCCGCTCTTCGCCGCCCCGGTGTCCCCACTCGCGTCCGCGTCCAGGTCGGTGCTCCGGAAGCCGAAGACGCGGGCGTAGAAGGGGTCCACCCGGTCGGGGCGCCGGGTGTAGAGCTCGGTCCAGCAGTACGAACCGGGTTCGTTCTGCTTCTCGAAGCCCGGCCGCTCGTCCGCCTGCCACAGCCAGAAGGCGGCGCCGTCGGGGTCGACGGCCTGCGCGAGGATGCCGGCGCGGCCCGCGCGGACGGGGTCGGTGATGATCTGCCCGCCCTCCGCGCGGATCGCGTGGACGGTCGCCCGGATGTCGTCGGTGGCGAAGTGGACGCCCCAGGTGGTGGGCATCCGGCCGTCCGTCTTGGCGGCGAGCGCGGCGACGAGCCGGCCCTCGCTGTAGGCGTCGGCGAAGGGCATGCCGTCCCCGGCGCGGAAGGTCCAGCCGAAGAGCCCGCCGTAGAAGCGCTTGCCCGCTTCGAGGTCGGAGAGGTGCACCTCCACCCAGCAGGGAACGGAGTGCGCGAATGCCGCCATGGGCCGGGTCCTTCCCTCGCCGGGAGCGCGCGGTCCTGCCACGCGGCCGGGCGCGTCACGGGTGCGTGACACCTGTCCCGGCCAACGTAACGGCGCCCGCCGTCCGCCGCCCGCCGATGGGCCGCGGGAGGGTGCACCGGGGGAGGTGGTCACGACGCTCAGGGCGGGGCGACCAGGGCGTGTTCTGGAAGTGGCGGCGTCCGGTGCGTGCGATCGCGAGGCGGAGGGGTGCTCGATACTGGATACAACGGGGCGATCCAGACAATATGGCGGGCGTGCGTGCCAGGCTTCGCCGGACAGACGGGACTTCCACGACACGCCCTACGTCGTCGATCGCCGATCGCCGATCGCCGCGCGGACCCTTTGGCCTCGGGCGGGCCCGGCCGGCCTCGCCCGGATACCGGGTTTCGCTCCCCCCCGATATGACCCTGCGGACGGAACCGTCCCCGGGGGGAACGAAAGTTGTCCACCGAAGTTGTCCACAGGCTGTTGATAACACTTACACGCCGACCGGTCGCCTCGGGAACCCCACGCGAACATCCGCGTGGCAAGGGCCTCAGAAGTATCGGTCCCCGCCTGTGGAACGCACGGAATAGATGGCCGAAATACCACCCCTCACCCTCTGCGCGCTGGGTAATTCCCCATTTGCACTCGGCCGAATCGCGCTCCGTTCACCCGTCGGTAAGCTGACGGCATGACAGGACAAGTACGCACCGTCGACGGCCGCGTGGCCGGTCGACGCGGTCAGGCGACGCGGCAGAAGCTGCTCGATTGCCTCAGCGAGATGCTCAGCTCCTCGCCGTACCGGGACGTCAAAGTCATCGACGTCGCACGGAAGGCGGGGACTTCACCCGCGACTTTCTACCAGTACTTCCCGGATGTGGAAGGCGCCGTCCTCGAAGTCGCCGACGAACTGGCCAAGGAGGGCACCGGACTGAACGAACTGGCCTCCGGCCGCTCATGGGTCGGTAAGGCGGGCTGGCAGGCTTCCGAGGAACTCGTGGACGGTTTCCTCGACTTCTGGCGACGCAACGACGCGATTCTCCGCGTGATCGACCTCGGTTCGGCCGAGGGCGACAAGCGGTTCAACAAGATCCGCGTGAAGATCCTCAGTTCGTTCACCAACTCCCTCACGGACGCGGTGAAGGAGCTCCAGGGCAAGGGCAAGGTCGACAAGGACGTGAACCCCGCCGCGGTAGCGGGTTCGCTCGTCGCCATGCTGGCCGCCGTCGCCTCGCACCAGAAGGCCCTGACCACGGGCACGGGTGTCAAGGTCGGCGAACTCCGCCCGAACCTCGCCCTGTTGGTGCACCTCGGTGTCACCGGCAAGAAGCCCACGAAGTAGGCGCCCTCGAGGGGATCGACCCCCTTCACCGGGCGGCGCACGGCCAACCCCGGACGCCCGGCATCCTGTCTCACCGACGGCGGGCCACACACGCGATGTGGCCCGCCGTCGGTGTACCCGGGACACGCCGCGCGCCCCCTCCACCGCCCCCGCCTGCTGCAATGGTCGCCATGAGCGACGACGACGCGTCCCCTGCCGACGCGCACACGGTCTTTCTCCGTCTGCTGCACGCCCAGCGCGTGTGGGACACCGAGTTGCCCGGCTTCGACCCTGCGACCGCGCCCGACGCGCCCGTCCCCCTCTTCCATGCGTGGTTCGCCGAGGCCGTGGCCGCCGGGCAGCCCGAGCCGCACACCATGGCGCTGGCGACCGTCGACGCGTACGGCCGCCCGGACGTCCGGACGCTGATGCTGCACGACGCGGACGAGCGCGGCTGGCGCTTCGCGACCCACGCCACCAGCGCCAAGGGACACCAGCTCGCCGCCCACCCGCACGCGGCGCTCAATTTCTACTGGCCGGTTCAGGGCCGGTCCGTACGGGTACGCGGACCGGTCGCACCCGGGTCGCGGCAGGAGAGCCAGGCCGATCTGCACGCCCGCTCCACCGGCGCGCTCGCCTCGGGCCTGGTCGGCCGCCAGAGCGAGGTGCTGGCGGATGCCGGGGAGCTGGCGCGCGCTTCGGACGCGGCGTGGCGGCGGGCGCGGGACGAGCCGGACGCGGAAGTGGCGAGCTGGCAGCGGTACGTCGTCCAGCCGCAGGAGGTCGAGTTCTTCCAGGGCGACCCCCGCCGCCGCCACGTACGGCTCCGCTACCGCCGACAGGGACCGGGGTGGGTGCGGGAGCTGCTCTGGCCGTGACGGCCCCGGCGACGAAGGGCCGCTGGGCAGCAGCCGCCCCTACCGACCAGGTGGGTTCCGGCTCAGGCCGAGTGCGTGGCGGGCGGCCTCGCGCACCAGAGCGCCGAGTCTGGCGGTCCCGTCGGCCTGGGGGATGCCGCTCTGCCAGGCGCTGACGGAGAACCACTCGCCGTCGGTGAGTGGCGCAAGCGCCTCCCCGGGTTCGACGTTCCCGGGGAGGGCCGGCACACGGACCAGGATGATGCTCGTGCCGTACGCGACCGCTGCGGCCACCCCTCCGGCCGAGAGGACCGGCACACCGTAGGCGGACCCCACCGCATGGCCCGACGCGAGGGCGATGAAACGTTCCTCCAGGTCGGGATGGGTGTGCAGCTGCCACCCGTCGAGTTCCATGTCGTACGGCTCGCCGGGCCGCGCGGCGTGTGCGCGGAGGTGGTCGAGCAGTGCGCGGTTCTCGGGGCGATCCGGGTCCAGAGGTACAGGTGCGCCGCGTCCTCTCCGCGTCATACGCGCGACGGTAGCGGCGCCGCGCCACCCGCGACAGGGGAGGCGCGGGTTCCGGGCCGTCGCCGGGACGCACACCGCCGGAACCCTGCACTCCGGTTACCCGGACCCCCACAGCACACCGGACCAGAGGTGCAGCTCAGCTTTGTCGCCAATTCATCTGACGTTTGCCCCTCGCTCGTCCGGCAAAAGCAGGCTCACCCCCATGAACACCATGAACCGCGCCAAGGTCTCCGCGGCCGTCGCCGCCGCCGCCCTGCTCGTCGGGGCCGGCGCCTCGGCCGCTTCGGCCGCCCCTCACCACGCTTCGGCCCACCAGGGCAAGGCATCCGCCGCACGCGTGCACGACCAGCGGATACCGTTCACCGCCGCGACCGTCACGGCGAACGACAACGGTTCGTACACCCTGTCCTGGACCGCCCCCGGCGCCCGCCAGGTCGCGATCAAGGCGAACGGCAAGGTCGTCGCCAAGGGCGGCAGCCACGCCACGGTGACCGTCAAGGGCCTGCCGGCCTCCGACCGCCAGTGGTTCGACTTCGTCCCTTCGCAGGGCGGCTCGCTCCACCTCTCGGACCGCGAGATCCAGCTCTCCGGCACGGTCAACTTCCGTGACGCGGGCGGCTACCGCACCAGCACGGGCCAGTGGGTCAAGATGGGCGAGGTCTACCGCTCGGGCGCGCTGAACACCCTCACCACCGCCGACGTCGCGAAGCTGAACCGTCTCGGCATCAAGGTCGACTTCGACCTGCGCACCGCCGGTGAGCGCACCTCCGCCCCGGACACGGTGCCCACGGGCGCGAAGTACGTGGTCGCCGATGTCATCGGTGGCGACATCACCTCGGCGATCGACCTGTCCTCGGCCGAGAAGTCCGCCCAGTACATGGTGGACGGCGAGAAGTCGATGGTCAGCTCGGCCACCGGCAAGGCTGCCTACCAGCTGGTCTTCGCCGGTCTGGCCGACGACGACCAGCACGCGGTGCTCTTCCACTGCTCGGCGGGCAAGGACCGCACGGGCTGGGCGAACGCCGCCCTGCTGACCGCGCTCGGCGTGCCGAAGGCCACGGTCATGCAGGACTACCTCGCCAGCAACACCTACCGTGCCGAGGCGAACGCCGCCGCGCTGGCCCAGATGCCGGCCGAGATGGCCGCCGCGTACAAGCCGATGCTGGACGTCCGCGCCGAGTACCTGAACTCCGGCTTCGACGAGGTCAAGGCCAAGTTCGGCTCGTTCGAGAACTACGAGAAGAAGGGCCTCGGCCTTTCCTCGAAGGAGATCAAGGAACTGAAGTCCTCGCTGCTGGTGGGCTGACCGACGCTGCTCACCGGGCCGGACGTTTTCGCCCGGCCCGGTGAACGGTGCGGCGCAACCGCCGGGAGAAGGTTGGTCTCCTCCACGACGTCCTCGCTGCGGAGACTCGACTGCTGTCGCGTCACCAGGGCACTTCTCCCGTGTCGTCGAAGAAGCGGCCCGTCGGTCCGTCGGCAGGCACGGTGGCCAACCGGATCGCGGCGACCGCGCCCTGCTGGGGGGTACGGACACCGCGGAAGCCGTTGAGGTCGGTCGCCGTGTAGCCGGGGCAGACGGCGTTGATCAGGATGTGCGTGTCGCCCAGTTCCTTGGCGTACTGCACGGTGACGGCGTTGAGGAACGTCTTCGACGGCGCGTAGGCGACGGAGATCGGGCCCGTCTCAGCGCCCGGGGTGGTCTGGAGGCCGAGAGAGCCGACGCTGCTGGAGACGTTCACGATCCGCGGCGCCGGTGAGCGGCGCAGCAGCGGCAGCAGGGCGTTGGTGACGCGGATGACGCCGATCACGTTGGTCTCCACCGCCGCCCGTACGCGGTCGACGTCGACCGTGGTGGGCTCCTGCGGCCCGCCGCCGGTGATCCCCGCGTTGTTGACGAGCGCGTCCAGACGCCCGCTCAGGCCCTCGATCAGGCGGGCCGCCGCTGTCACGCTCGCGTCGTCGGTCACGTCCAGCGGTACGCCGAACACGTCGGCGCCGGCCGCCCGCAGCTTGTCCACGGCGGCCTCGCGCCGTTCCTCGTTCCGCGCGCCGACCCCGACCGTCCAGCCGAGGGCGCCGAGCCCTGCGGCGATCTCGTACCCGATGCCTTTGTTGGCCCCGGTCACCAGAGCGACCCTGCGGTGGTTGTTCACGGTGTTCGTCTCAGTCATGACTTCGATACTTCTCCGCCGCGGGGCGGGGCGTCCAAGACCGACTGAGTGGGCGGCGATACCTGCCGGGTATCGCCGCAGGCCGACCCGGTTAGGCTGGCGTGATGGAGACGCGAGAGCTGCGGTACTTCGTCGCGGTCGCCGAGGAGTTGCACTTCGGGCGGGCCGCACAGCGGCTCGGGATCGCCCAGCCCCCGCTGTCGCGGGCGATCGCCGGGCTCGAACGGCGCTTGGGCGCCGCCCTGCTGGAGCGCTCCAGCCGCGGCGTCCGCCTGACCGGGGCCGGCGCGGTGCTGCTGCGGGAGGCCCGGGTGGCGCTGGACGCCGTCGAGGCCGCCGAACGCCGCACCCGCCGGGCGGCCCTCACCGAGACCGGCCGTCCCGTCGTGGTCCTGGCGGCCAAGGCGGGTGCCTCGTCCGAGCTGCTGGCGAAACTCCTCGACGCCTATGCCGCCGAGCCCGGCGCCGTCACCGTGGACGTCCTGCTGTGCGGGCCGGGTGAGCAGGGGCCGGTACTGCGTGACGGCCGGGCCGACGTAGCCCTGCTGCACCGGCCGTTCGACGACACGGCCGGCCTCGACACCGAGGACCTGCACACCGAGGGTCAGGTCGCGGTCCTCCCGGCCGGCCACCCTCTCAGCACCCGCCCCCACGTGCGGCTCGCCGAGGTCACCGGTCTTCCCGACCTGCCCCTGCCCCGCTGGCCCCGCCCCGACGGCACCTTCCCGGACGGCCCCGGCCCCCAGGTGCGCGACCACACGCAACTCACCCAGCTCATCGCCCTCGGCCGCGCCTGCGCGATCGTCCCGGAGTCGGGCCGCACCGGCCTGCGCGAGGACCTCACCGCCGTACCGGTCCTGGACGCCCCCGACGTCACCACGGTCATCGCCTGGCCCCCGCACAGCCGGTCGACCGCGGTCGCGGGGCTGGTCCACGCGGCCACCGCCCTGTGACCGACGGCGTTGGTGAACGCCGGAACGGACGTGCAGGCCCACCATCGGCCGCGCGGCTCTCGCGTCAGGACGCCTGGATCAGGTCCACCACGAACAGGAGGGTCGAGTTCGGCGGGATCAGGGAGGAGGGCGACTGTTTGCCGTAGGCGAGGCGCGGCGGGACGACGAGCTCGCGCCGGCCGCCGACCTTCATGCCCACGATGCCCCGGTCCCAGCCCTTGATGGCCCGGCCGCCGCCGATGGCGAACTTGAACGGCTCGTCCCGCTCCCAGGAGGAGTCGAACTCCTTGCCCGTCGCGAAGGTGACTCCGACGTAGTGGACCCGGACCACCTGGCCGCGCTCCGCCTCCTTGCCGTCGCCGACGACGATGTCCCTGATCCGCAGTTCGGTGGGCGGGTCTCCTGCGGGGGGATCGATCTCGGGCTTCTCCATCGCGGCCTCTCTCCTGTCCGTGCTCCGGGCGCCGGAAGTCTCCGTACGCCGCTGATCACGCTATCCGGCGGGGCCTCCCCGGGGACTCCCTCCCCTTTCCGGCGGACAGGAGCACCATGGAGGCATACGAGGCATTGGAGGCACCATGGCCAGGACCCGATCCCGTTACGCCCCGGACCGGGGTCTGACCACGCGCATGGTGTCGACCATGTTCTTCATCGGTCTGCTCTACGTGGTCCTGGTCGGAGTGCTGCTGGCCGTGCTGCCCGGCTCGTGGGCGGTGATCCTGATCATCACCGGTGGGCTGTTCATCGTGCAGTTCTGGTTCAGCGACCGGATCGCCGCCTACGGGATGGGCGCCCGCGAGGTCACCCCCGAGGAGGCGCCGGAGCTGCACGGGGCGATCGACCGGATCTGCGCGCTGGCGAACATGTCGAAACCACGGGTGGCCATCGCGCAGAGTGACGTGCCGAACGCCTTCGCGACTGGCCGGAACGAGAAGACCGCCCTGGTCTGCGCCACCACCGGGCTGCTGCGGAGACTGGAACCGGAGGAGCTGGAGGGCGTCCTCGCGCACGAGATGTCCCACGTCGCGCACCGGGACGTGGCCGTGATGACCATCGCGTCGTTCCTGGGCGTGCTGGCGGGAATCATCACTCGGGTGGCCCTGTGGGGCGGCTTCGCCCGCAACAGCCGGGGCAACGACCCGGCGGGCATCATCGTCATGCTGATCCCGCTGATCAGCGCGGTCGTCTACGCGCTCAGCTTCCTGCTCACCCGGCTGCTCTCCCGCTACCGCGAGCTCTCCGCCGACCGCACCGCCGCCCTGCTCACCGGCCGCCCCTCGGCACTCGCCTCCGCGCTGACGAAGGTCAGCGGGCAGATGGCGCGCATACCGACGGAGGACTTGCGGAAGGCTGAGCCGTACAACGCCTTCTACTTCGTTCCCGCGTTCTCCTCGAAGGAGAGCTTCAGCCGGCTGATCTCCTCGCACCCCACCCTGGAACAGCGACTCGACCAGCTGGCCCGCATCTCCGAGGACCTGTCCCGCCCGTAGTCCCGGTCATCCGTAGTCCCGGTCATCCTGGAGGAGCCTTCCGTGGGTCTGTTCGACGCGATCCTCGGCCGGAGCAAGCCCGTCCGTCCCGATCTCGACCAGCTCTTCGCCGTACCGTCCGCCGCCCTCACCCTCCAGGCCGCCACCGGCTTCACGCCGTCCGGCCTCGGCTCGGTCTGCTTCGCCGGGGTGGAGGGCGCGAACTTCGCCCGGCTCCAGGACGACGTACGGGAGCTGCTCGACGCCGACACGGACCGGGGCGGGGTGCCGGTGGAGTTCAGCCAGGACGCCTACGGCTATACCTGGCTGCTCGCCCAGCAGCCGCCGGAGGATACCGCCGCGCTGGTCAACGACCTGCACGCGGTGAACACCCTGCTCCAGGACGGCGGCTTCGGCCCGCACCTGCTCTGCTCGCTGATCGGCTTCCGCGACCCGGCAGGCCGCTCGCTGGCGCTGGTGTACCTGTACAAGCGCGGCACCTTCTACCCGTTCGCCCCGGCTCCCGGTGGCGCGGAGAAACGGGACAACGGCCTGGAGCTCCAGGTCCGCGCCGCACTCGGGGACGACCTGCGGGTGGAGAAGGAGCTGGCCCGGTGGTTCCCGGTGTGGGGCGCGCCGGGCCTGTGAACCGTACGCAGGTCAGGCGCTGACGGTTCCGGCGAGGAACGCGGTCCAGGCGTCGGGGGCGACGGCGAAGGTCGGGCCGTCGGTCACCTTGGAGTCCCGGACGTGGACGGCCCGGGGGCAGGCGGCCACCTCCACGCACGCGTCACCCTCGTTGCCGCTGTAGGTGGACTTGCGCCAGTCGTACGCGACCTCGATGCAGGCTCCGCCTTCGTTGTTGCTGTAGCTGGACTTGAACCACGTCAGTCCGGAACCGGTGCTCACAGCTGCCCCGCCTTCTTCTCGATGAGTTCGGCGGACTCCCAGGGGTTGAGCGCCTGGGCCCGCAGGATACCGAAGAGGTCGGACAGATCGCTGACCTGCTCGGGCTTGGAGATCAACCTATCCCCGCCCTGCCCCTCCACGAACACCAGACTGCGGCCCTCCGCCGTGTTCATCAACTGCATGGGCCCGTTGAGTCCGGCGTGCGTGTGCTGTTGGGAGGGCACGACCTGCACGGTCAGGTGGTTCATCCGTCCGATGCAGTCCAGCAGATGGAGGAGCTGCTCCTTCAACACCGCGGGTCCCCCGAGGGACTTCTCCAGGATCGACTCCTCCATCACGAAGCCGACGTGCGGCGGGTCGGCCCTGGTCAGCACCGGCTGCCGTTCGAGTCGCGCCCCCACGTGGCGCACGATCTCGTCCTCCGTGTAGGCGGGCTTGCGGGACCGGTAGAGCGCGTACGCGTACGCCTCCGTCTGCAACAGCCCCGGGATCAGCATCGTCTCGTACGCACTGATCACTCGCGCGTTCCGCTCCAACCGCGCCCAGTCGAGGAACTTCGCCGGGTACTTCTCCTCGTCCACCAACTCGACGCACGCCTTCAACGCCCCGCCCGCGTCGAACACCCGATCGGCGTCGTGCAGGAACTCCAACGACGGGATGCGTTCGGCCCGTTCGTAGGCGCCCACCAGCGATTCGGAGATGAGGAGCCGGTCCGCCGACTCCTTCTGCGTGAGCCCCGCGCGCGTCCGATGGATGCGGATCAGGTCCCCCACGAGCCGTCGTACTCCCGAGGGCTCACCACTCGTTCCCACAGCCACCGCCTTCTCCCCCACATCACCCGATGTGGACCGTGTCGTACTGGTCACGCTAGGCAACCAGCGGGATTCTCGTAGCCATGACGAACAAGAAACTCCCCGAATGGGTCCCGGTGGCCGGACATCAACTCCACCTGACCGGAATTCACTTCGACGCGATCCGGTTGAAGGGCGTACGAGGTGAGGCGGTCGTCCACCACCTGATCTCGCTCACTGCGGGTGAGCCCGGTCCGGTGGTGCGGGAGATCGCGGGGGCGCGGTGGACGTATTTCCTGATCCCGCCCGGATCCAGCAAGGAGTTCGACTGGCCTCCCGGTGCCACCTGTTTCGGCCCGGCCGCCCGGGACCACTGGGTCGGTATCCCCGCCGCCGAGGGCAACACGTACCCGCTGAGCTGGCGGTGCGGGTCGCCGGAGGAGGGTGAGTACGTGGACCCGGAGCTGCTGCACGGCCTGGTGCGGGCGCAGTTGGCGTGGGAGGCGGCGGAGGACGAGGAGTGACGGGCTGACCGTGATAGGTCCCGGGGCCTGTGGGCTGGGCCGATATCCCGTGGCGGTCCGTTCGCCGTTCCGGCAGGGTTCGGGGCGATGAGCGACGAGGACGCGGTGACGTACGCCCACCCCGACACCCTGGAGGGCCTGCTGCAACGAGGGCGCGGCCTGGGCGCGGTACGAGCCCTCCGAGCACCGCAGGAGGCTGCCGCGTTCGTGTACGACGGAATCCGCCGCGAGTGGCGGTGGGACGGACAGGTCGACGACCGCTCCCTGTACCTGGCACGCCTCGTACGGGACCTGGCCCTGCCCCTCGCGCCCGTCATCGGCCAACTGGCGGATGACGGGGACGAGGACGCGCACCTGCGGGCTTGCGAGGTGCTGGAACTCCTGGCGCTGGGGGGATCGGAGGAGGCCCGAGCGGCGCTGCGCGGGTACGTGGCTCGGGGCGCGCACTGGGACTCCGTAATGGAGTCGATGGCGTCCCGCTGGCCGGCGGAGTGGTGGCAGGACTTGGGCGACACCGCACGCGCGCGGGCCGGTGAACTGGCCGAGCCTCCCTGGTGCGCCGAGCCGTGGACCCGCTGGGGCATCGCGGTGCGGCGCCACGACCCGGCCGCTGCCGGGCCGTCACTGGACGGCCTCGGCACCGAAGCGCTGTTCGCGTTGCTCTCCGACACCAGCACTGCGGGCGTCGGAAAGGTCGACGCGCTGCGTGCGTTGAGGTCCCGGGAGCCGGTCGAAGCGCTGCTTCCGCTGCTCCCGCTCGTCCCCTCGCTGGGCACGTCGGACGGCCGCCGCCCCCTGCCCCTCGTCGGGCTCGTGGTCGACCGCCTCGGCGAACTCGCCGTACCGGCCGCGCGTGAGTGGGCGGCCGACGGGTGCGCGTGGCTGGCGAGGCTGGGGGCGGACGTCCTGGCCGATCATCCCTCCCCCGAGGCGCTGCCCGAACTGGTGGAGGAACTCGCCGCGCAGTGGTCCGCGCGTGCGTGGTGCGGTCCCGACCGGACGGCCCGGCGCCTGGCACGGTTCGGGCCGGAAGCCGCCGGGGCCGCGCCCGACCTGCTGCGCTTCTGGCTGTGCACGCCGCACTCGTACGAACGGACCGCGTACCTGGATGCGCTCGCGGCGGTCGGCCGGACCCGGCCGGACCGCGTCCACCCCCTCCTCACCGAGTCCCTCTGGGACTGCGAGGAGACCGCACGGTTGCTCGGGATCGCGTCGGCGCCCGCCACGCGGGAGGCCTTGGACCGGATCGCCGAGCTGCGGGACGACCCGATGGAGACGGCCGAGGTGCGGGCCGCGGCGCGGGCGCGGTTGTCGGACGATCCGGGGGCGGACCGGAGCACCCACGGTGGGTGAGCCCGGCATCCCCGCCGTTCTCCGTGGTCGTGCGCCCCGCCCCGCCCCGCACGGCTGCTGACGGGGGCTCAACCGGACGCGTGCCGTGATCGATTCGCAACGGATTCCGGTCTCGGTCGAGACCCATTCACACGCCACGCGATTAGGCTCGACGCTCATGTCCGACACCGCGCCCCCCGACGGCAGTTCCGCTCCTTCCACCGGTCTTCCCGCCGATCGAACTGCCTTGATCCCGGCCTCCATCGACCGTACGGAGGACCGTCCCGTCTACGTGATCGGGGGCGGGCCCGGCGGTCTCGCGGCTGCCGCGGCGCTGCGCGCGCGGGGGGTGCGGGTGGTCGTGCTGGAGAAGGCGCCGAAGGTCGGCGCCTCCTGGCGCGGGCACTACGACCGGCTCCATCTGCACACCACCCGGCGCTGGTCGGCGCTGCCGGGGCTGAAGATGCCCCGGAAGTTCGGGCGTTGGGTGGGCCGGGACGACGTGGTGCGGTACCTGGAGAAGTACGCCGAGTTCCACGAGCTCGAAGTGATCACCGGCGTCGAGGTGTCCCGGATCGACCGGGCGCCGGACGGGGCCGGGTGGGTGCTCTCGGCGACCGGCGGGCGGGTGCTGACGGGGCGCGCGGTGGTCGTCGCGACCGGCTTCAACCACACGCCCCGGATACCCGACTGGCCCGGCCGGGAGACCTGGTCCGGGGAGCTGGTGCACGCGGCCCAGTACCGGAACCCGGCACCGTACGCGGGCCGGAGCGTGCTCGTCGCGGGGATCGGGAACACCGGGGCCGAGCTCGCGGTGGACCTGGTGGAGGGCGGGGCCGCCGAGGTGCGGATCGCGGTGCGTACGGTCCCGCACATCGTGCGGCGTTCGACGGCCGGGTGGCCCGCGCAGGCGACCGGCATCCTGGTGCGGCGGCTGCCGGTGTGGCTGGTCGACCGGGCGGGCGCGCTGATGGCGAAGGCCGCGGTGCCGGATCTCGCCGCGCAGGGGCTGCCGCGCCCGGACACCGGGCTGTACTCACGGGTCAAGGACGGGGCGATCCCGGTGCAGGACGTGGGGCTGATCGACGCGGTGAAGGCCGGGCGGGTACGGCCGGTGGCGGCCATCGCCTCGTTCGAGGGTGCGGAGGTGGTGCTGACCGACGGCACACGGCTGACGCCGGACGCGGTGATCGCGGCGACGGGTTACCGGCGGGCCCTGGAGGGGCTGGTCGGGCACCTCGGCGTCCTGGACGGGCGGGGCCGGCCGGTGGCGTACGGTGCCAAGGCGCCGAAGGAGGCGCCGGGGCTGTACTTCACCGGGTTCTCCAACCCGATCAGCGGAATGTTCCGCGAGATGGCCCGGGACGCGGTGAAGATCGCGCACCGGATCGCCCGAGCGCCTCGCTGACGGTCTCGTACGAGCGGGCCAGGTCCTCCCGCAGCGACACGGTCTGCGGGTGGTCCGGGCCGAGCGCCCGCGCACAGTCGGCGAGCGTGCGCTCCAGGAGGGCGATCCCCTCGGCCGGGCGGAAGACCAGCAGGAGGGCCATCGCCACCTGGGTCCGGGACGACAGGGTGTCCGGGTGGTCCGCGCCGAGGATGCGGGCGCGGTCGGCGGCGGTCCGCTCGTGCATGCGCAGCGCCACCTCGGGCTGTCCCGAGACGAGGAGGTTCTGCGCGACGCTGAACCGGGCCACCAGGGTGTCGCGGTGTTCCTTGCCGAGGACCCGCCTCATGTCCGCGAGTACGTCCTCGTAGAGCAGGTGGGCTCGTTCGTGCTCCCCGGCCTCGGCGAGGGCTCCCGCGAGGAAGTGGCGGGCACGCAGCACGTCGGGGTCGTCCTGGCCGCGCATCCGAACGCGCTCGGCGATGTCCTCCTCGTACAGCGCGACGGCCTCGTCGTACCTCTTCATCTTCTGGTAGGTCATGGCGAGTTGGTGACGGATCACCAGGGTCGTCGAATGGTCCCGTCCGAGGTGGCGTTCCGCGTCGGCGAGGTTCGTGCGGTGCAGGCCGAGGGCGCGCGCCGGGTTGCCCACCAACCTGTAGGTCTCGGCGAGATGGCTGCGGGTGCGGAGTGTCATGGGGTGTTCTTCGCCCAGCAGCCGCAGATGGCCGTCCAGGTTCCTGCGGAGCAACGGCACCGCCAGGGTCGGATTCCCGCTCCGTTCGTGGGCGTACGCGAGGTCGTCGCGCGAGGAAAGGGTGTCGAGATGGTCGTCTCCCAGGATGCGGACCCGGTCGGCGAGCACCTCTTTCTGTATCGCCAGGGCCCGCCGGTGGTCTCCCCGCGCCTCGTACAGGTGGGCGAGTCGGGATCTGACATCCAGGGTGCGCGGGTGTTCGGCGCCTCCGACGCGGAGCGCCTCGGCGAGGGCGCGGTCGAAGAGGGATTCCGCCCGGACGATGTCCCCGGCCCGGTACGCGGCAGAGGCCAGGTTGATCCGGACGCCGAGAACGTGCGGGTGGTCCTCCCCCAGGGCTCGCCGCATGCCCGTGAGTACTTCTTCAAGGAGCTCGGCCGCCCGCTCCGGCTCTCCCTGGTCCATGCGGATGCCCGCGAGGTTGCTCCGGATGGCCCATATGTCCGAGTGGCCCTCACCCCCGGCCGCGAGCAGGGCGGTCAGCGCCCGGCGGAAGAGGACATCGGCGTGGCTCAGGGCGTACTGCTCCAGCAGGCGACTCGCGATCCAGGCCAGCAGGTGGGCCATCGCCTCCGTGTCGTCCTCCGGCCGGCTGTTCCCGGCCAGCGCCTCGGCGTGGACGAGGAGCGGCCGGCCCAGGGACGGACTGGCCGGCGCCTCCTCGTCTCCAGCGGCGTCCAGGATCCCGTCGGCAGCCCGCTCCCGGGCCTCCGCCACCGCGTCCGCCGTGCGGTGCGGGTCGTCCGGGTCGGGGGTGCGGGCGAGCGCCTGCACCAGGCGGTGCACGGACAGGGTGCCGTCCGGTCCGGCCGTGATCATGCTGTGGGCCGCCAGCCTGCCGATCGCCCGCGCCAGGACCGGCGGCGGGGCCAGCTCGTCCAGCAGCACGCGGGGAATGTGGTCGGGGGCGTACCAGGCGAGGGTGCGCAGCACGTCACCGGCGAGCGGGGTGTCGGCGAGGCGGTCCAGGGTGATGCGCCAGACGCGGGCGACCGTGCGGTCGGCGTCGGTGGTCTCCGCGCCGGTGGCGTAGGTCTCGGCGGGCCAGGAGCGGAGCATGGCGAGGTAGGCGCGCGGGGTCGTGCCGTTCTCGTGGCAGTAGGCGGCGGCCTGCTCGACCGCGAGGGCCAGGTGGCCCACCTCCTCGCACACCTCGGCGGCGCCCCCGGTGTCGCGGGGCCCGTCCTGGGTGAGGATGCGGTCGAACAGCTCGACGGATTCGGCGGGGTCGAAGACGCCGAGGCGGACGGTGGCCGCGAGGTGGTGCCAGCCGGTGGCGAGGCGGGTGGTGATCAGGACCCGGCCGCCCCCGCCGAGGCGGTCGAGCAGCGGGCGTACGTCGTCCGGGTGGTTGACGTTGTCGAGTACCAGCAGCCAGTCGTCGTGGGACGCGAGCCAGGCGAGGGCGCGTTCGCGTTGGAGTTCCTGCGGGAGCCCGGCCAGCCCCGGCTGGAGAGCGCGGGCCAGCGCGGCGAGGCCGGTTTCGACGGCCGCCGCGCTGTCGGCGCCGATCCACCACCTCAGCCGGTCCGCGGAGCGCCCGGCCGCCCAGCGGGCCGCGAGGGCGGACTTACCGACGCCGCCGAGTCCGCTCACCGCCCGCAGCACCACCCCGCCCGGCTCCGCGAACGCCGTGTCCAGCGAGTCGAGGGCGGCGGACCGGCCCACGAAGAGAGCGCCGCGCGGCACGTTCGTCAGCCCGTCGCCCACCGCGTCGTCCGGGATGGGGCCGTACGCCTCCGCAGGCGTCAGCGTGGCGTTCTCGATGTGCAGGGCGACGGAGTTGAGGATGTCCCGCCCGGCCGCGTTGGACCCGGCGCGGGCGGAGACGGGCGGCTGCGGGAAGGGGGCCGGCCCGGGCAGAGGCTTGCGCCTCACGAGCCGTGCCGGGCGGTCGAGCCGTCGATGTCGCCGCCTGCCGCGTTGGAACCGCCGGTCGCGGTGATGCCCGGAGTCTCCGCTCCCCCCGCCGGTGCGGCGCCGGGCGCGGTGTCGTGCGCGGAGGCGGCCCGGATGCTGCCGCGCGCCGCGTTCGAGCCGCCTGCCGCCCGGACGGGCTCGGGAGCCGGGTCTGCGGATACGGGACCCGGGGCGGTGGGCGTACCGTCCCGGAGTTGCCGGAGCGCCACCCCCAGTGCGACCACCCCGGCCACCGTGCCGACCACGCCCGCGATCTGACTGGACCGCTCCAGATCCGCCGCCGTCACCCAGACCAGCAGCCCCACGGCCGCAGCCGCACCGGCCCCGGCCAGCACCCACCACGTCGTCCTGCCCGCTCCACGCCACCCCGTCATGGAGCCATTCTGGCCCCTGTCCCCTTGCGCCGTAACGGAGTTGGCACCAGCGAGTCCCGGCCGTCAGGCAGCCGCCACCGCCGGCGCGTCCGTGGCCCGCGGTGTGCGACGGACGACGAGGGACATCAGGGCGGCCACCGCGCACAGTGCTCCGGCGGAGTACCAGACGACGTCGTAGGAGCCGAAGACGTCCCGGGCCACTCCGCCGAGGAACGCGACCACGGCCGCGCCGATCTGGTGAGAGGCCAGCACCCAGCCGAAGACGATCGCGCTGTCCTCGCCGTAGTGCTCCCGGCAGAGGGCGATGGTGGGCGGGACGGTGGCGACCCAGTCCAGGCCGTAGAAGACGATGAAGAAGACCATCGGCGGGTGTACCGAGGGCGCCATCAGGACCGGCAGGAAGAGCAGCGAGATCCCGCGCAGCGCGTAGTAGACGGCGAGCAGCCGGCGGGAGTCGAAGCGGTCGGTGAGCCAGCCGGAGAAGACGGTGCCGACGATGTCGAAGACCCCGATGACGGCGAGCAGCGAAGCCGCGGCC
Source organism: Streptomyces sp. NPDC002690 (assembly GCF_053592415.1). Lineage (NCBI taxonomy): Bacteria > Bacillati > Actinomycetota > Actinomycetes > Kitasatosporales > Streptomycetaceae > Streptomyces > Streptomyces sp. NPDC002690. The sequence continues at coordinate 23,499 of NZ_JBSFVR010000039.1, forward strand.
GTGACCGGCATGTGGTGGTCGTGGGCGGAGGGCACGAAGTGGGTGCGGATCAGGCCGTTGGTCGACGCGCCGCAGATCGCGAACGCCCCGGCCAGCAGCCAGAACTGTCCGGTGCGGGCCGCGTCGAAGAGCACCCGCAGGGTCCTGGCGGCGGCGCCCCGGGTGGGGGCCGGCTTCTGGGTGTACGCACCGCCGTAGGGGGCGAGACCCACGTCGGCGGGGTGGTCGCGCAGCAGGAACCAGACGAGCGGTACGACGACCAGGGCGGCGAGGGCGACCGTCATCGAGGCGGGCTGCCAGCCGTGCTCCTTGACGATCCAGGCGCAGAGCGGCAGGAAGACCAGCTGGCCGGAGGCTCCGGCGGCGGTGAGGATGCCGGTGACCAGGCCGTGCCGGGCGACGAACCAGCGGTTGGTGACGGTCGCGGAGAAGGACATCGCCATGGAGCCCGTACCGATCCCCACCAACAGGCCCCAGTAGATCATCAGTTGCCAGGAAGCGGTCATCCAGACGCTGCCGAGCGCACCGGCGGCCACCACGGTCAGGGCGAGGGCGACCACCCGGCGGATGCCGAACCGGTCCATCAGCGCGGCTGCGAAGGGCGCGGTGATCCCGTAGAGCGCGAGGTCGATCGAGACGGCGAAACCGATCTCGCCGCGCGACCAGCGGAACTCCGTGTGCAGCGGGTCGATGAGGAGACCGGGCAGGGCGTTGAACGCGGCGCCGCCGATGATCGTCACGAAGGCGACGGCGGCGACGATCCAGGCACGGTGGATCCGGGGGACGGTCGGGAAGCGGTTCGGGCGGGGGGACTTGTCGGCCGGGGCCGGAATCCGGCGCTCGCCCTCGCCCCGGGCGGTGCTCTCGGTTGTCTGGGTCACGTCCATGAGCATCCGGCCGGGGGCGGGGTACGGGCGAGTGGCCTGGAGGCCACCTGTCGCAGGGATCGGGCCACCGGTCCTCGGACGGATGTGCGGGATGCGTACGATCAACTGCCGGAAACACAGGCACCCTTGCGGCCCACGGCACCCGCAGCCGCCCCGACGACGAGGACAGATCACCATGTACTGGGAAACCCGCCAGGAGTTCGACCGCCGCGCCTCCACGCGCTCCGCCTGGGGCATGGGCCTCGTGGCGGTCGCGGCCGTCCTGCTGGTGTGGCTGGGCTGGCTGCTCCTGGTGCCCTTCAGCGTCACCTCCTCCGTCGGCGACCACGAGATCGACTGCGGCGCCCCCGTGTCGGAGGTGTACTCGCCGAGCAGCAAGAACGTCTGCGCGGACGAACGCCAGTGGCCGGAGCTCATCGGCGTCCTCGGCCTCTCGGTGCCCTTCGCGGTGACCGGCGCCGCGCTCTGGGTCTCCGGCAACAGCCGCAAGCGCACCGCCGAACACGTGCTGCGGTTGCTGGAGCTTCAGGAGTCCGAGGGACGGACCCGCCGCGAGGCCTGAGCCGACCGGCCCGCCGCCGTCGCGACGGCCCACCGCCGCACCGCCCACCGCCGCACCGACCGGTACACGCCCCACGAGAATGCCGCGCCCACCGCGTACCAGAGCAGGTCCGGGGCGTTGAAGGTCGAGCCGAGCACCAGCCGGAACACCTCCGAGCGGGCCGACAGTCCGGCGGGCACGCCGGTCAGCTGCGCGACCTCAACGGCGCAGCTGAACGCCAGTGCCACCCCGGCCGCGAACGCCGGGCGGACGCGCGGGGCGACCAGCACCACCAAGGCGTGGATCAGCACCGTGTACAGCGCGTCGCCCGCGTACTTCCCGGGGTCGCCGTCCGAGACGGCGCGGACGGCGAGGGCGCCGACGACGGTCAGCACGGCACAGGCCGCCGCGACCCCACGGGTGCGCACGGCGGGTCCGGCGAGGGCCCCTCGCCCGTCCCGTACCGTCCTGGTCATCCGGTGCGCTCCAGCCGGCTGATGGGGCGCGCGACGAGCAGCGCCGCCACGACGAGCAGGTTGATCACGGCGCCCGCCAGGAGCAGTGAGGACGTGCCGACCGCCTCGGCGACCGGGCCGGCCAGCGCGCGGCCCGCCGCGACCATCAGGAGCGACCCCGCCACGTCGTAGGCGTGCAGCCGGTTCAGGGCTTCGGGCGGGACATGCGTCTGGACCGTCGTGGACCACATCACCAGCCAGAACGCGGAGGCCGCGCCGGCCACCAGCTGCCCGGCGCCGAGAGCCGCGACCGGCAGGTCGAGGCCCAGTACCACCAGGTTGACGGCGACGGCCGGGAGCGCCAGCGCCCCGGCCGCGAGCGGGCGGCGTGGGCGCAGCCGGAGGGCGAGCAGCCCGCCGACCACGCTGCCCGCCCCGCTGACCGCCATCATCACGCCATACGTTCCCGAGCCGTGGCCTTCGGTGATCCGGACTGCGGTGAGCGGCTGGACCGGGCCGAGGACGGCGAAGCCGTACACCGTCCAGATCGCGATCACTCCCCAGAGCCAGGACCGGGCGCGGAACTCGCGCCAGCCGTCGGCCAGTTCGGCGACGAATCCGCCGCGCGGCACTTCGTCGTGCGGTGCGGGGGCGAGTCTCAGCAGGAAGAGGCAGACGCCGGATACGGCGAAGGTGGCCGCGTTGGCGACGTACACCGCTCCGGCGCTCGCCAGTCCGACCAGCAGGCCCGCGAAGGCAGGGCCGGCCATCGTCATCAGGGCCTCGGAGACGCGCAGGACCGCGTTGGCGCGCTGGACGTCGGTGGAGATCCGGGGCACGGTCGAGGCGACGCCCGGTTGGAACAGTGCGGCGCCCACGCCCGCGACCGCGCTGAGCGAGCAGACCGCCCAGAGGGGCGGGCTGCCGGTGGCGAAGAGGACCGCCAGAGCGGAGGCGCCGGCCAGCCGCAGCGCGTCGGCGGCGACCATCATCCGGCGCGGGGTGAACTTGTCGGCGAGCACCCCGCCGAAGAGCACGAACACCGCCAGCGGGGCCATCCAGGAGGCGAGCGCGTATCCCACGGAGGAGGTCGGGCGGCCCGCGCCCAGCAGCCCGGCGGTGAGTGCCACGGGGATCATGCCGTCGCCGAAGAGGGCGACGGTGCGGGCGACGAAGAAGTACCGGAAGTTACGGTTCCAGAGCGGCTCGGCCGGGCCGCCACCGACCCCGGGAAACGCCGCCGGTGCGGCCGGGTCCCACCCCTGGGCGAGCTGTCGCGGGGCGTGTACGGTCCCTTGATCACCGAGCCCGGGAATGCGTGCGCCGTTCCGTTGCTTCTCCGTCACATCGCAGAGGTGTACCAGGCGAAGGTCTATACCACCAAGGGATTAAGAGGAGGCGGTCGTGGTCCACCGTGTGGTGGTGCTCGCGCTGGACGGAGTGATCCCCTTCGAACTGGGCATCCCGCAGCGGATCTTCGGGATCGCCCGGTGCCTCGGGCCCGCCGGCGAGGGTGAGCCGCTCTACGAAGTCGTCACCTGCTCCGTCCGGCCGCCCGGCCCGGTGCAGACGGACGCGGACTTCGCGGTGATGGTCCGCAACGGCCCCGAGGCCCTCGCGGAAGCCGACACGGTCGTGGTCCCCGCCTCGTACGAACTGGGCCCGGTGTACGACGAGGGCCGGCTGACCGGTGAACTCACCGCCGCCTTCGCCCGCATCCGGCCCGGCACCCGGCTGGTCGCCATCTGCACCGGCGGGTACGTCCTCGCCGCCGCCGGCCGGCTGGACGGCCGCCCCGCCACCACCCACTGGGCGTCCGCCGACCACTTCCAGCGGCTCTTCCCGAAGGTCCGGGTCGATCCGGACGTGCTCTTCGTGGACGACGGGGACGTGCTCACCTCAGCCGGAGTGGCCGCGGGCCTCGATCTCTGTCTTCACCTGGTGCGACGCGACCACGGCACCGCCGTCGCCAACGACGTGGCCCGCCGCACGGTCGTACCGCCGCACCGGGACGGCGGTCAGCGCCAGTTCATCCAACGCCCGGTGCCCGAGCCCCGGTTCGCCACCACGACCGCGGCCAGGGCCTGGGCGCTCGCCCGCCTGGACCGGCCGATCCAGCTGCGGGACATGGCGGAACGCGAGTCGATGAGCGTACGGACCTTCACCCGACGATTCCGCGAGGAGGCCGGCGTCAGCCCCGGCCAGTGGATCACCCAGCAGCGGGTGGAACACGCCCGCCGGCTCCTGGAGTCCTCCGGCCTCACCGTCGACCAGATCGCCCGCCAGTCCGGCTTCGGCACCGCCACCTCGCTCCGCCAGCACTTCCAGGCCGCCCTGGGCGTCCCCCCGACCGTCTACCGCAGAACCTTCCGCGCGACCGCCGACCCCCGGGACGACTCGATACAGGCCCTGGTCGCGGACGTCAGGTCAGATCGGGATAGAGATCGCTGAAAGCGAGCAGCGGGTCGTAGGCGTCGAGTGCCGGGTCCTCCGCGCGCGCCTGGGACGCGGCGCGGCCGTACCGGTCGACCTCGCACCAGATCTGCTTCCCGGTGCCCTCGGGCATCCAGCCCCACCGGTCGGCGAGCCCGTCGACCAGCTCCAGGCCGCGCCCGTTGGTGTCGTCGCCCTCCGCGTGGCGCTGTTTCGGCGGGCGGGCACTGGCGTCCGCCACCTCCACGCGCACGGTCCCACCCGCCCCCGGCGCACCGGTCGGGCCGAAGAGCATCCGCAGCACGGCCGGACAGCCCGTGTGCACCACCGCGTTGGTGACCAGTTCCGAGATCAGGAGGATGAGCGTCTCGGCGAGCGGTTCGTCATCCCTTATCCCCGACCCCTCCAGGCGCGACCGCGCCCATCTGCGGGCACGTCCCACCTCTGCGGGATCCGCCCCGACCTCCAGCTGAACCTGAAGCACCTGCACCGCTCACACCATCCGAACCGGCGGACACATCGCCTCGCGCCTCCTCAGGATCACGGAACGTGATTCCTGTGCGCGACAGCATGGTTGACGTACAGTCACCGCAACAAGCGCTTCGGGCATATTCACGCGCGAAGGAGTACGCGTGGTGCATACTGTGCGACGCACTCGACCGGAGGCCGCCGAGACGGACCTCCGCGCCCCCGGCATCGCCGTCCGACCCGGCCCGGTGCAGCTCCCCGAGGTACGAGCAAGGCACCGCACCCGGCCCTCGGCCGCCGCACGGGGCGCCTCCGGAGCGTCCGGTTCCACTAGCTCTCGCATCCCACGGAGCGTACCCGAGCACGCCGACGACTCCTGCCGGTGACCGAGCGGCCACAAGGCGTCGCCGAACGTGCGCGAGGGGCGGCCTCCTTACGTCACCGCACGTCACCGCATGCGGGGACCGGGCTCACCCCTGGCGGAACGGTTCGCTCCGGCGGCGGCGGACGGCCGGGCCGGACATCTGCGCGAAGGAGGAGGCAGGACGCCTGAGCGAATGCACGCCCACCCGCACGCCCGGCGCACTACGGAGTGCGCGGCCGGAGCGCGAGGGCTCACTCCGGCCCGACCGCGCACTCCGGCATCGAGCGCCACGCATCAGGCGTCAGGCACCCCCGACCGACCGCCGTCAGGCGCCCCGGCCCGACCGCCGTCACGCGCCCCCGCCCGACCGCGTCGGGCGTCCCGGTCCTCCCGCGCCGCGCGTCCCGGCCGACCGCGTCAGGCGTCCGGCTCGACCACGGTGACGTACGCGGCGAGGGCCGCCACGGCGTCGTCCTCCGCGACGCGCCCGTCCTGGTCGGTGTCCAGGCTCCGGGCGGCGATGCGCGCGATGTCCGCGTCCGCGCCGAGCACCCGCAGGGCACGCTCCACCGCGTCGACCGGAGCCGTGCCCGCGGCCGAGGCTCCCCGGACCGGTGCGCCCGAGGGGCCGACGGGTCCGTTGACGCCGTCGGCGGCGGCGACGTCGATGGCCGCGCGCAGGAAGGGGCGGGCGATCTCCGCGAACCGCTCGGGACTGTCCCGCAGCCGCTTCACCGCCCCGCCCACGAACTCCTCGCGGCTGACCCGCTGGTCGCCGTCCACATCGGCGATCCCGGCCATGCCCTGCCAGAAGGCCTCCGCCCCGCTGTAGAGGGCCTGTCCCCGGTCGCATCGGGCCGTCGTGCCGAACTCGGCGAGCAGTCGGGCCGCGGCGGCGTTGAAGTCGGTCCGGTCGATGTAGCCACTGCCGTCCTGGTCGAAGGCGGCGAAGCGGTGCGCGATCTTGCGCTCGTATTCTGCGCTGTCCATGCCGGGAGCGTACGACGCCCGACGTCGCCACGTGTCACTGCGGCAAGACAGCAATGTGACAAGGCGGTATGACAACCTCACCGCACCGGTGTTCTGTCGGGCAGTCAGGCGGGCAGCGGCAGAGCGGTCTCGTCGACGGCGGCGTCCGCGTCGGGATAGACCTCGAAGAGCCTGCGCACCCCCAGCGCGGCGAGCACCCGGTTGACGTGGGAGCCGTCCTCGGCTCCCCGGGCAGGCAGGATCAGCCGCAGCCGGCCGCCGCAGGACTTCATCAGCCGGCGGGAGGCGATCAGCACCCCGACGCCGCTGGAGTCGCAGAAAAGTACCTCCGTCAGGTCGAGAACGACCTGATGCCGCCCGGCCGCGACGGCTCCGTGCACGGAACTACGGACGACGGGTGACGTCACCAGGTCCAGCTCGCCGTATATCCGGAGCACGGTCCATTCGCCCTGCTCGGCCTCGTCCACCTTCAGCGTCACGCGACTGGACCTCTCGTTCCGGGGCTCCCGACGAGACCGGTACCGTACCGGTCTCGATGCGGAGGATTCCGTTCCTCCTCGCGGCTGCCCACTCGCCCCTCCATGAAACACCGGGCCACTCTTCCGTGTGCACGCGGGTTTGCGGGGGCCGGGACCGGCAAGGAGCCCCACCGCACACTCCCGCCCCGATGTCCCCGGCGGCCCGACCGCCGCCCGCTCTCTCGCCGCCGGCCCCTTTACCATTCAACGGCCCGCCGGGAGGTAGTTGGCGCAAAGGTTCGTGTTCGGACCGGGTCGCGCACTACATTCAAGGTGCACGAGGGGCACGGGGGCACGTTTCGGGACCGACCGCAGGGCGCAGGGCTGGGGGTTTCATGGCGTACGGCGCACCTCCCCGCTGGGACCGCAGGATGCAGCAACGACTGGCCCGCGGCGAGGCGGCGGCCCTCGGTGAGCTCTACGACCGGTTCGCCGCGCTCGTCCACAGTCAGGCCAACCGGATGCTGGAAGACGAAGACGCCGCCGACATCGTGACCCGCGAGGTCTTCGCCCACGTCTGGGAGAACCCGGACGCCTACGACCCCCGGCTGGGCTCCATGCGGTCCTGGGTGGCACGGCTGGCCCACCGGCGTTCGGTGGAGCGGTTGCGCTCGGCGGAGCGCGACGCGTACGAGGATCGTCCCGGCGGCCCGAACGGCGGTGACGACGGCCCGCGGGACACCTCCGAGCTGGACGAACGTCTGCGCAGGGCGACCGCCGCGGCCCGTGCCGACTACATCGCGGCCACCATGCCCGAACCGCTGCGGGCGGCGCTGGAACTCGCCTACATCCAGCGCCGCGACTACCGGCAGACCGCGACCGACCTCGGGGTGACCGAGATCGAGGCCCGCCGCCGGCTGCGGCTCGGACTCCAGCTCCTGTCGACGGCGAATCTCGCCCCGGCGGACGGTTTCTCGCCGCCCGGCTACGGACGTGCCCTGTGAGCGGCCACGACGGCGGCAACGGCGGGGCCGACGGCACCGGGGACGACGTGCGGCGCGCCCGGCGGATACCGGGTCCGCGCAGCGCCCCGGACGACCTGGCCCTCGACTCCGTACCGCGCCCGGTGCTCCCCTCGGACCTGACGGATCTCACGGACCTCAACGACGTGGGGGACCTGCCCGAGCCGGAGGACGCACCGGAGGCGGAGGACGCGCCGGAGGCGGAGGACGCGCCGGAGGCGGAGGCGGAAGCGGAGGTGGTGCCGCGGCCCCGCCGCCGGCCCGAGCCTCCCCCGTTCGTGCTGCCGACCGTCCCCGTGCCGGTCGTTCCGGTGCCCGAGGCGTCGCACTCCGCGCTGCGGTCCATGCTCGGCGCGTGGGCGCTGGCCGCCTGTTCGGCCGAGGAGAGCAGGGACGTCGAGGAGCACCTCGCCGGCTGTCCGCCCTGCCGCGAGGAGGGGACGCGGCTGCGGGACGCGGTGGGGCTGCTGCACACCGACCGTTCCCTGGACCTCGACCCGAAGCTCCGCAGCCGGGTCATCGAGAGCTGTCTCGAACGGCGTCCGGCCGGGATCCCGCTTCCGGAGTGGGCGGCGCCCTACGACGCGGAGACCGCGCGGCTCGACGCGCTGCTCCGGGACATCGGCGACGCCGAGTGGCACGCCCCGGTGCGGCTGCGGTGGTTCGAGGAGGAGAAGCCCGCCACCCGGAAGACGACGGTGGCCGGGGTGATCGCCCACCTGCTGGCCGTCGACGGCCTCGTGGCCGACGCGCTCGGTCTGCCCGACCCGCTGGGCGGACGGGGCCTGCCCCGTACACCGGTCGCGCGCACGGAGGCGATCTGGTCGGAGTCGGCCCGCCCGGCGACCCGGTCCATCCGTACGCCGTGGCGCGACCTGAACCACACCCTGCTGCGTACGGTCTCCTTCGCCGAGCACACGGTGGCGGACGACTCCGTCTCGTACGGAGGCTTCTCGCTGTCGGTCCGGGACTCGATGGTGGAGCGGGCCTTCGAGTGCTGGGTGCACGGCTGGGACATCGCGCGGGCGGTCCACTATCCGTACGCCCCGCCGGCCGCGGGACACCTGAACCGGATGGTCGACCTGGCCGCCCGGCTGCTGCCCGGTGCGCTGGCGGTACGCCGCCGGGCGGGGCTGGCCGCGCCCGCGAAGGAGCTGGTCGCGGCGGGTTCGCCGGGGCGCTCGCTGCACCTCGAAGTGGAGGGCCGGGGCGGCGGGAACTGGTACATCCCGCTGGACTCGCCGGCCGCGGTCGGTTCGGCCGACCACACGGTGGCGCAGATCGCCCTGGACGGGGTGGAGTTCTGCGAGCTGGTCGCGGGCCATGTGCCGCCGGTGGAGGCCGCGGTGGGACGGGTCGGCGACCGCCGGGCCATCCAGGACGTGCTGTACGCGGCGGCCTCACTCAGCCGGCTGTGACACGGGCGGGCGTGGGCACCGGGCTGTGACACCGGCGGCCCGGATGCCCGCGTCCGGGCACCCGGGCATCCGGCGCCCCCAGCCGCTCAGGCGAAGACCACCGTGCGGCGGCCGTTGAGCAGGATGCGCCGTTCCGCGTGCCACTTCACCGCGCGGGCGAGCGCCTGGCACTCCACGTCCCGGCCGATCGCGACCAGTTGGTCCGGAGTGACGCCGTGGCCGACGCGCTCGACCTCCTGCTCGATGATCGGCCCCTCGTCGAGGTCGGCCGTCACGTAGTGGGCGGTCGCGCCGATCAGCTTCACGCCCCGGGCGTGCGCCTGGTGGTAGGGGCGCGCGCCCTTGAAGCTCGGCAGGAAGGAGTGGTGGATGTTGATGATCCGGCCGCTGAGCGCCTTGCAGAGGTCGTCGGAGAGGACCTGCATGTAGCGCGCGAGGACGACGAGTTCGACGTTCTCCGCGCGGACCAGCTCCAGCAGCTCCGCCTCGGCCTCGGCCTTGGTGTCCCGGGTGACGGGGATGTGCCGGAAGGGCACGCCGTACGAGCCGACCAGCTCGGCGAAGTCCTCGTGGTTGGAGACGACGGCCGCGATCTCCACCGGCAGTGCGCCGATCCGGGACCGGAACAGCAGGTCGTTCAGGCAGTGCCCGAACTTGCTGACCATCAGCACCACCCGCATCCGCTCCGACGCGAGGTGGATCTGCCACTCCATGTGGAAGGAGTCGCCGATCGCGGCGAAGCTCGCCCGCAGCTTCTCCACCGAGACCGGCGAGGACGCCGAGAAGTGGACCCGCATGAAGAACAGACCCGTGTCGTGGTCGCCGAACTGCTGGCTGTCCTCGATGTTGCAGCCGGTCATGAAGAGATAGCTGGACACGGCGTGCACGATGCCCTGTTTGTCCGGGCAGGACAGCACGAGAACGTAACTTTCGGAGCTCTCGGGGTCGACTACCGAGGCGTCCGGGGCGGGGGAGGCGGGCTGCGGCGCGGTCATCCCCGTAGATTGCCACACCCGCCCGGTCTCAGGCCGATCTGGTCATGATGCGGAGAACGTCCAGCGAGCGCGGCGGGACGTCCGGGTCGTCGCCGTCGTTGGTGGCGAGCAGCACATGGGCCTCGCGGGTGGTCTGGACGGCCTCCGGCCAGCCCGCGTGCTCCAGATAGGCGGAGACGGGGGCGTCGGCGCCGACCTGGTGCATGATGCGCAGCACCCGCAGCACGGCGGCGTCCACGGCGGCGGCCTCGGCCGGGTCGCGGAAGATCGTGCCGATGTACTTCTCGGCGGACCAGTTGTCCAGCCAGGTGTCCTCGACCAGGCGGTACACGGCGTCGGTGACGTCGCCGTACCCTTCCCGGCCGGCCAGCCAGCACTCGTGGTGGAAGACGGGGTCGGAGAGCATGTGCAGCGCCGAGCGCACGTTGCTGCGCCAGCGCCACCACGGCATGTCATTGAGCGGCATGCCGTCCATGGTGGTGGAGCGGCGGCCTCGACGGGAAGTGTTCTCCGAACCTTGGTGCACGGTTGTCGATCGTACGTTCCCTCGTGCCGGGTGCGTGCGGGCCCCCGGAGTTCACCGCCCGGTCACTTCCCGTTGCCTCTCGCACACAGCGCCGTTACCCGGAGCCCGGCAGGCTCCGTTTCCATGACCGGACGGCGACGCGCCCCCCTTCTCGGCTCCTTCGGCTCTCCCGCTCGCCCGGGAACCCGCCGGCTCCTCGTCGGAGCCACGGCGGCCGGAGCACTGTTGCTGTCCGGTTGCGGGGCGCTCCCCGGCGCGTCCGCGGACTCCGGCGGCACGGTCACGGTGATGACCTGGGCCCCCGGCGCTTCCGACGACGCGGACTCGGTGACGATGGCCGGAGTGACGGCCACCGCCGCCACCTACGCGAAGTGGATCAACGCGCGGGGCGGCATCGGCGGGCACGAGCTGAAGGTGCTCACCTGTGACGAGGAGGACTCGCTCGCCGGCGCCGAGAAGTGCGCGCGCGAGGCGGTCGACCGGGACGTCGCGGCGGTGGTCGGCTCCTACAGTCGGCACGGCCAGACCTTCATGGCACCGCTGGAGGCGGCGGGCATCCCGTACATCGGCGGGTACGGCGCGTCCGACGAGGAGTTCCAGAGCTTCGTGTCGTATCCGGTCAACGGCGGCCAGGCGGCGCTGGTGGCGGGCAACGGCAGACAGCTGGCGGGTTCCTGCGAGACGGTGTCGCTGGTCCGGCCGGACTCCATCGTCGGGGACAGCATGGCGACGCTGCTCGACGCGGGTCTGGCCCTGGGCCACCGGCACGCCGCCAAGGACGTGGTCGCCCCCGAGTCGGCGACCTCGTACGACTCCGAGGCCACGAAGGCCCTCGACGCGGCCGGGGACGGCTGTGTCACCGCCGTCCTCGGCGAACGCACCGGCACCTTCTTCGACTCCTTCCGCCGCCTCCCCTCGAACGAGGGCGGGACCAGGATCTCCTCGGTGCTCGGCAGCGTCAGCCAGCCGCTCATCGACAGCACCGGCGGCCGGAACAGCCCGTTCGAGGGG
>NZ_JBSFVR010000040.1:0-34575 GCF_053592415.1 Streptomyces sp. NPDC002690
TACCCGACGCTCTTCCGATCCCCGTACGCCCGTGGGTGGCGGCGTCCCGCCGGTGGTCCGGCGGGACGCTTCGCGGTTACCGCAGGCCGGGCAGGCGCAGCGGCCGGGTCCAGTCCGTGGAGGGCGACCAGCCACCGTGGGAGCCGGACGAGCCGCCGTCGTGGGAACCGGAGGAACCGGACCAGCCGGAGGAGCCTCCGGCGCGGTCGGTGGACCGCAGGCCGACCGTGTAGGTGCGGGTGACCGCGCCGTTCGCCGAGGTCACACGGATGGTCCGGGTGGTGAATCCGGAGCCGTCGGACGAGAGGACCTTGCTGCCGTCGGTGACCTTCACCTTCGCACCGGGCTGGGCGGGTACGGCGGTGACGGCCGGGGTCTTCGCGTTCTTCGGCACGTCCACCACGTACGTGGAGACCTCCGGGTCGAACCCGTCGATCGCCACGCCCCCGACGGTGATCGCGCTCGCGTCGGCGACGGCGGCCTCGGTGGCGTCGGCGAAGTTGGTCACGGTGACGGAACCGTCGCCGTTGACGACCACCCGCGCGGCCATCGCGGCGGCCAGGTTGATCCGCTCCCAGCTCTCCTGGTCGTCGCCCGTGAGGTCGAGCGGGTAGCCGGAGTCGGTGGCGGTCTGCTCGATGATCTGCGTGCGCTGCTCGGCGGTGAGGTCCGGGAAGGCCGTGATCAGCAGGGCCGCCGCGTCGGCGGGCGCCCGGAGGGCCTGCCCGGACTTGCCCACCTGGGAGAACCCGTAGTTCAGCCGGCGCGTGTACACGTCGATCTGCTGGTCCGTGGACAGACCGGCGTACGCGTCGCCGGAGCAGGCCGCGAGCGTGGTGCCGTAACCCTCCTTCTCGCAACTCGCGAGCAGCACGTTCTCGATCTCGGTGTGGGCCTCGGTCAGCAGCTTCTCGAACTCGGGGTCCGCCCAGCGGTGGGCCACGGTGGCCTGGGCGCTCATCCGGCCGCCCATGACGTCCAGCGGGTAGTGGAACCCGAGGATGACGCGGTTGTTGCCGTACTCCGAGGTGCGGGCGAGGATCGACGGCGCCAGCTCCGGCAGGAGGGTGGCGAGGACGGTCCCGGCCTCGTAGCCGCCGTAGGTGTGGCCGCTCGGGTAGGAGCCGCTGGTGGAGAGGCCGCTGTACGAGCCGTCCTGCGACTCGTAGATGTCGCCGCCGTCGCCGACGAAGCCGAGCCGGACGTACGGGCGCTGGTAGTCGTACAGGTTCTTGACCGCGTCGACCTCGTCGAGTCCGGCCGAGACGCGGCCGAACAGGGCGCTGGTCTTGGGCAGTCGGCCGCCGTCCAGGGCTTGGGTGTAGAGCGTGCCGAGCCGGGAGCCGAGGCCGTCGGCCATGGTGACGGTGGCACTGTGGGTCGCGTCGACCTCGGCCCGGTCCACCTCCTTCTGGGTGGCCGCGTTGTTGATGGCGACGGCGCTCGTGTCGTTCTCGGCGGTCGGCGAGGTGCCGGAGGGCAGCTTCGCGTTGGCGCCGCGGGTGGTGGCGGGGAGGTCGTCGAAACCGGCCAGCAGGTCGTGGAAGTAGTCGGTGCCGTCATCGGCGGCCGGCCACTCGTCGGACGGGTAGCTCGCGTCGAGCGTGTCGGCCGGGAAGGCGGACGGCTCGTACGCGGTGGCCGGGGCCGCCGCGGCGGAGGAGACCGGCTCCTCGGAGGTTCCTGCCAGGGTCACGGCGGTCACCGTGGCGGTGTTCGCCTTCGCCTTGCCGGTGGTGGTGAGCAGCGCGGTGTCCGCCGTGGCGGAGACGTGCGCGGTGGTGCCGTCGCCGAGGGCGACGGTGTAGCCGACGATCGGGAAACCGCCGTCGAAGGCGGTGTGCCAGGTCACCCGGACGTGCTTGCCGTGGGTGACCACGCCGGTCACGACCGGCTTCTGCGGCTTGCCGCCGACGGTCACCACGGGCGCCGTGGGGGCGCTCGGGCGGGAGGTGCCGTAGGTGTTCACGGCACTGACCCGCGCGGTGTACGAGCGGCCGGAGCGCAGCCCGCCGAAGGTGGTGCTCCGGCTGTCCGGGTCCGCGATCCGGACCTGGTGGCCGTCGTCGAGGGTGACCGTCCAGCCGGTGACGGGCGAGCCGCCGGTGTCCGCGGGCGCGGACCAGGCGACGGTGACGCTGCTGCCGGAGGAGGTCGCCGACACCGCGTCGGGCGATGCGGGCGCCGACTTGGGCTTCGTGGCGAGGGCCGAGACGGCGTGCTGGAGGGCGTCGTACCGTGCGGTGAGCACCGCGTCCGTGGCCGTGGTGTCGGCCGCGGCCGTCTTCGCCGCGGCGAGCGCGGTGGTGAACGCCTTCCAGGACGCGTCCGTGTAGCGCCCGTTCTCCAGGGCCGAGGCGGTCTCGACCAGGTCCTCCAGCTTGAGGCGCGGCAGCGGGATCAGCCCGCCCGCGGCGAGGGTGAGGCTGCGGGTGCGGGTGTCGACTTCGAGCTGGGTCGCGTCCTCGGCGTCGGCGAGGGCGCGTGCGGCGTCGAGTTCACGCCGGTAGACCCCGAAGTCGATCGCGTCGTACCGGTCGGCCTGGCCGGTGAGTCCCTCGTACCGCTCGATCGCCGCGCGCAGCGCGGACGGGTCCGTGGCGACGGGGGCGGCGACGTGGTCGAAGGTGATCCGGCCGATGTTCGCCACGTACGGGTGCGCGGAGTCCGCGGTGGTCACCAGGCGCAGGTGGAGGCCGTGGGTGCCGGTGATCCCCCGGGGCAGGGTCAGGCTCGTCGTACCGCCGGACGACCAGGCGCTTCCCGTGACGGGCAGCGGGACGGTCGCGTACGGCGTCCCCGGGTCGGCGGCGTCGAAGGAGTCCAGGTAGAGCTGGACGGCCGAACCGGTGCCGCAGCGGGCGGAGTTGTTGGCGTAGGTGACGGTGACGGTGTTCTTCGCCGAGGCGCCGAACTCGATGTCCCCGTAGTCGAGCCAGGCGCCGTCGTAGGTGCCGCCGAGGTCCGTGGCGGACCCGGCGCCGCTCCAGCCGGCCGGTTCGCTCTTGAGGCCGCCGCCGCTGTTCGAGCGGAAGGCGGTGGCGTCGACCGCCACGGGGGCGGAGGTGTCCTGCGTCAGGGTCAGCGCGTAGACGTTGGCCACGTAGGGCAGGGCGGAGGTCTGCGTGCTGGAGGCGAAGACCGCGTACACGTCCTGGTCGCCCTGGAAGACGGCCGGGTCGAGGCGGACGGTCGTGGTACCGATGGTGCCCCAGCCCGAACCGGTGGTGGCGAGGGGGACGTCGACGGCCTTCGGGCCGTCCTTCGAGCCGAGGCGCAGCTCGATGTGCGAGTCCGGCGCCGAGCGCGTCTGCGGCTTGTCGTAGCTGACGGTGAGGGTGTCGGCCCCGTCGTGGAGCGCGGTGCCCTTCCACTCGGCCCAGGCGCCGTCCGTGACGTTCTCGAAGATGCCGGACGAGGTCTTGAGCGGGAGCGAACCGCCGCCGGTGGAGCCGGCGTTCACCGCGGTCAGCGTGGCGAGCGTGGTCGAATCGGACGCCTCGACCGCGTACGGCGAGAACTGGTACCAGTCGAAGTTCGACACCCACTGCTGTCCCGCCGGGGCGTGGAACACGAAGGTCGCGCTCTTCGCCGCCAGCAGGGCGTCCGGGTCGGTGACGGTCGCCCGGACGGTGTTCCAGTACTGCCAGCCGCCGGTTCCGGGGAGCTGGGCGGTGGCGACGACCGGGCCGTCCGCGCCGCCCGCGTGGACGTCCACGCTGCTCGCCTTGGCGCTGGTGGCCTGGGAGTTGGCGTACCGCACCGAGACGCTGTGCGGGGCGACACCGCCGAAGTCCAGCTTGGCGAACCGTTCCCACGAGCCCTCGGTGACCCCGCCGAGGTTGCCGTCCGAGTTGTTGCGCTCGCTGGTGAGGCTCGGGCCCTGCTTCTCGTCGGGGCTCTCGGCCTGGAGGACGGCGTAACCGCCCTCGTCGATGGTGAGGGTGTCGGCGGCGGCCCGCAGCGCGTCCTCGGCGGCCATGAGCGTGCCGGTCGGGGAGGCGGCGTCCGCGAGGACGGTCCGGGCGCGCTCCAGCGCCGACCGGAAGAGGGTCCAGGAGCCGTCCGAGTAGTTTCCGGCGCGCACCACGGACGCCTGGCCGACGAGTGCGCCCAGACTCGTGCGGTGCACCGCCGCGGCGGAGACGGTGAGCGGGTCGGTCGGGGAGATCCCGGTGCCGCGCACCGTGGACGCCTTCACGCCGTGCGCGAAGGCCGCGTCCTGGAAGGTGAGGCCGAGGCGCGCGTCGACCTCGGTGGTGCCCTTGAGGGAGAGCGTCGCGGTGTGGGCGTCGGTGACCCGGAGGTCGGCGGTGACGCCGCCCGGCAGGCCGGTGACGGTCGCCGCCCCGTTCTTGGTCAGGCTGGTGCCCTTGCGGTCGGTGAACGCGGCGGGTCCGGAGAGGGTGAGCCGCACGCTGCCGTCGACGGAGCCGTCGGCCTTGGTCGCCAGGGTGGCCGGGGTTGCGTGGACGGTGGTGTCGCCCTTGCCCGGGGCCGTACCGGCACCGGTGTCACCGGCGTCGGTGTCCAGCGAGTACGCGGGCTCCGTGGTGGTGCCCCACTTCGAGGGCTTGGCGCCCATGGTGAAGTCGAGGGTGCCGCCCGCGATGATCTGCGAGTAGTCCAGCCAGGTGTTGTCGAACTTCTTGCCGTTGAGCTTGGCGCTCTGCACGTAGTAGTTGCTCGGCGAGACGCCGTTCGCCTTCACGGTGAACTCGGCGCCGTTGGCGTAGCGGATCGTCGTGGAGTCGAAGAACGGGCTGCCGATCTGGAACTGGCTCGATCCGGCGGTGACCGGGAACAGGCCGAGCGCGGCGCCGACGAACATGGTCGACATGGTGCCCGCGTCGTTGTCCATGGTCGGCAGGAAGCCGTGCGGCGACAGCTTGTAGACCTGGGTCTTCACCGGCGGGGTGAACTGGCCGCCACCGCTGGGTGCTTCGTTGGTGGAGCCGGTCGCGATGTACCGGTTCCAGGTGGTGCCGGTGTAGATGGAGCGCACCCACTTCTGCGTCAGGCTCGGCTCGCCGACGTAGTTGAAGAGGTACGGGGCCTGCAGGTCGATCTCGTTCGCGTTGGAGTGCAGCATCGTCGAACCGTCGTCGACGCCGGAGTCCTCACCGAACATGTGCTCGACGGCGGCCTTGCCTGCCTTGTCGCCGCCCATGGCGTCGATGAGACCGCCCATGTCGTAGGCGTCGTACCAGTGGTACTGCCAGAGCGTGCCCTGGTAGAGACCGGCCTCCTCGAACTTCTCGTAGTCGGCCGCCTGCCAGTCGCCGCTCGCGGCGCGCGGGGTGAGCAGACCGACCTGGGTGCCGTCCGGGGCCTTCCAGGCACCGGACTTCACGAGGTTGTCGATCGCCATGGTGGACTGCTCGCGCAGCTTCACCGCGTCGTCCGTCTTGCCGAGCGCGCCCGCGATGACGGAGAGCGCCCACTGGTCGTAGCCGCGCTGGACGGTCGTACCGGGGTCACCGGTGACGTACCCCTGCCGTAGCTGCGCGCCGGTGTAGTAACCGGCGTACGCCATCAGCGCCGGGTACGCCTCGTCCAGCCGGTCGAAGTTCTTGAACCCCTTCGACAGCGCGTCGGCGACCAGCACCGCGGAACGCTCCCAGCGCACGGTCGGCACCGAGTGGGTGAGGCTGCCGAGGCTCTTGCCGGTGGCGCGGGTGTCGGCGAAGAGCTCGATGAGCGACTGCACCATGTCCCGGTAGGTGGCCGGGTCGATGTACGCCTCGACGGAGTACTTGCGGAAGTCGTCCCAGGTGGACCAGCCGTCGTAGTACGTGAACCCGTTGGCCTGGTGCACCGCTCCGTCGGCGCCGCGGTAGGTGCCGCTGGTGCTGGTGGCGTTCACCGGAGCCGCGTACATGCGGTACAGGTGGGTGTAGAACTCCTTGGTCAGCGTCGAGCCGGGGTCGGACTTCTCCGTGGCCTTGACCGCGACCGCGCCGAGCGCGCCGTTCCACTCGGCCTTCGTCCGGTCGCGCGCCTGGTCGAAGGTGAGGCCTCCGACCTCGGCCGCCTGGTCGGTCGCGGCCTGTTCGGCGCTGATCGGCGAGAGGGTGACCCGCAGTTCGATGTCGTCCCCGTGGGACGCGTCGAACCCGAGCACGGCACCGGTGTCGACACCGTCCCGCGAGGTGGCGTCGCTCAGCTTGCCGTCGCTGCCCCAGCTCTTCAGCGAGGTCACCGGGACGTTGGTGGTGGCGTGGTAATACAGCTGGTACGAAGCGCCGTTGAACGATCCCGCGATGAGACCGCCGATCGAGGTCGTCCCGTCCGGGAGCGTCGTCGCCTTCAGGGTCGAGCGGGTACGGCTGGTGAAGTTGTTCGCGAGGTCGAGGACCAGCTCGGGCTGCGATCCGGCGGGGAAGCTGTACCGCTCCAGCGCGGTGCGCGTCGTCGCGGCCATCTCGGCCTCGATGGTGCCCGGGTCCTCCTTGACGGCCGACCCGGTACCGGAGAGGGCGCCGAGGCCCACCCGGTAGGAGCCGGGCGTCGCGGACTCGTCGTCGTGGCTGTACGCGTGGGCGTACGTGCTGGTGGCGGGCCGGCTGTCGTACCGCACCGAGGTCGGGACGACGAGCAGGTCGCCGCCGCCCCCGGAGCCGCCGACCCCGTCGAGGTTGGTCGCCGTGAACCCGGCGATGTGGTCCTCGTCGTAGTCGTACCCCGGGTGGTTGCGGTTCGGGGTGGTCAACGGGTTGACCTTCGCCAGGCCGTGGGGCGCCTGCGCGCCCGGCAGGTCGTTGCCGTCGTCGCCGGCGGTCGACACGAACGGGTCGACGAGCGCGGTCCAGTCGGTGCCGGACGCGCCGGTGGACGTCGTCACGCCGGGCGACGCGAAGGCCACGCCGCCACTCGCCAGCGCGGCGGCGCCGAGCGCCCCGGTGAGCAGGACGGCGACCGCCGCGCGCAGCGGGCGGCGACGGCCGGGGGACGTACCCGGAGGTATCTCCGGGGGTACGGGGGGATGGGATCTGGTGGACACGGGACCTCTCAGGCGTCGCACACTGCGTCGCACGGATCGGTCTCACCAGAAGACAACGTTGTCAGCCCACGACACCGGGCGTGCAACCCAGAAACAGCAGGACGGAAGTGAACACCGCGATCATCCCTGCCGTGTTCACGAACCGTCCACCATCAGACACGGAGAAAACGTACGAGGGGCAAACAAATTTCGCCCGGGAGGTGGCCGTGACGGGCTCGCACGCGATCCCCCTCCCGAAGAGACCCGGCGCCACTCCCATCGGCGCCGCTCGCCCGGTGCGGCTCCGTGCGGCGGACGGGCCGGCCGGTCCGCACACCGGAGAAAACTCATGACATGCACCCGACCGGCTCGATACGGTGAGGATCTTTCGAGGCGGGCGGAACACGGGGGTAGGGCGCCATGACGCAGGAGCCGGGCGGAGTCGGTCCACAGTCGGGCGGGAACGGTCCCACACCGAGCGGAGTCGGCCCACAGCCGGGCGGGCTCAGCCCCACGGCGGGCGGGCTCGGGCCACGACCGGGCGGTAGGGGCGCACACCCACCGATGCCGCCCCAGCCGCCGCGCCACGCGACGCCGGAGCCCTTGCAACCCCCTCACGGAGCGCCGAGGTGGTCGTGGTGGGTCGTGGGCATCCTGGTGCCCGTGCTCGGTCTGGTCGTCACCCTGGTCGTGGGGACCAGCGGCAGCGCCTCGCGCGGCGTGCTCGCTCCGCCGTCGGCGACGGCCGGGGACCCGACCGCGCCCGGGGCGTCGGCCCCCACCGGGGCGCCGGAGAGCGCCGCTCCGGACGAGACCCCCGCCGACGACGTCGTCACCTCGTCGTCCCCCTCGCCGTCCCCCTCCGAGACCTCGACGAAGGTCATCAAGCGGGGGGACTTCACGCTCACCGAGGGGAGCAGTGCCAACCTCGAACACGGCGTGGTCGGTACGTCGGTGCCCAGCCCCGACATGGCGTGGAGCGGCGGCGAGTCGTTCTCGCCCCTGAACGGTCACGTGGCCGACAGCCCCAAGGGCGCGACTCCCAGGGAGTGCGCGCACATGCTGACCGCCTTCCCCCAGGCCACCGGAGAGATGAACACCGGCGAGGAGGGGACGTGGTTCTGCTTGCCGACCAGCGCGAACCATCTGGCGGCCGTCGAGTGGCTGGGCAGTGGGGACGGCGGCATGCGGTTCCACTTCATCGTCTGGGACACCCCCGCGCCGTCCGACGACGAGTGACGACCAGACCGCCGGTCACTCCCCCGCAGCCGGCTCCCCCACCGCAGCCGGCACCGCGTGGCTCCGGGCCCGCCACCGGGTGCGGCAACGCGCGCACCCGGCCGGCCGCGCGTCACCTGCCGTCGTCCTCGGCACGCGTGTGGGCGACCAGGGCGTTGGCGTGGCCGTGCCCCAGACCGTGGGCGGTCTTGAGCCAGGCGACCAGTTCCCCGTGCTTCGTCAGCGGCGAGGAGCGGATCAGCTCCTTCCATTCCGCCACCGGGCGTCCGTACGTCTTCTCGATCGAGGGAAAGTAACTCGCGGGGCCTTTAACGGAGTTCGTCATGCCTGGTGGACTCGCCCGGCGGCCGGAACTCATCGGCCGGCGGGCGGGAATGACCCACCTCACCGATGCGGGTGGGGCGCGGTACGGGGCGAGCCCTCGTACCGCACCCGCGCTCCGGGAAAGCTCCGGGAGAGCTCTTACTGTCCGGCCGCGTTGAGCAGGTCGAGCGCGCTCTGCTGGCAGCCGTAGTCGCTGGTGCCGGTACCTCCGTTCCAGTGCGGGCCGTACTGGTCGAGGGCGTTGCGGTCCTTGGCGTAGGCCGCGTCGGCCCAGCGGTCGAGGGTCCCCGCGTACGGGTGGTCGGTGAGCTGGGCGTCGAGCCTGCCGAGGCCGCGCACGTACGCGCCCTTGAAGGACGGGCCGTCGCCGGCGCACTCGTCGCCCTCGCCGGGCTCCCGCAGCACCCCGTCGGTCTGGAGCCGGACCGTGGAGGCGTCGGCGAGGGTGCGGGCGGTGGTCAGCAGGGCGGAGTCGCCGGTGGCCCGGTACAGCTCGGTGAGCCCGCCGAGGACCACTCCCTGGTTGTACGTCCAGGTGGGCTGGCCGTTGTTGGCACAGGCGTCGGTGAGCCCGTCGTTGATCATGTGGTCGCCGTTGATCATTCCGCTGCCCTGGAACCACGACCACTCGGCCTTCGCCCGGCCCAGGTAGACCGTGTCGCCGGGGATGCGGTTGTGCAGCGCCGCGTTGAGCTGGAGGAAGAGCTCGTTGGTGATGGCGTTCTTGTACGTCATCGTCCGGTTCCACAACACCCCGCCGCCGCAGGTCCCGTTCCAGTAGGCCTGCATGTGATCGGCGTCGGCGCGGGCGGTGTTGAGGTACCGGCTGTCGCCCGTGGCGTCGTAGGCGGCCACCCAGGCCAGACCCCACCAGCCGGTGTCGTCCAGGTAGTCGTTGCGGAAGCTACCGCCCTGGGCGTTGATGTTCTTGTCGTACGTGGAGGCGATGGCGTACCGGTAGCTCGGCATCCCGCTGAGGCGCGCGTTGTCGAGCACGGCGGTGAGCGCGTTGGCCGCCGTCCACCAGCCGTTGCCGCCGAACAGACCGGTGCCCCGGTCGTACGACATCATCAGCGCGGTCGCGGCGGCGGTCGAACGGCTCCAGGCGTTCCAGTTCACCCGCGCCCAGCCGGTGCAGGTGATCTCGGGGCGGTCCCCCGCCTTGCCGCAGGCGCGCAGGGCGCCGACACCGGCCGTGTTCCAGTCGTCGACGTTGTACATCTGGGTGCGCCAGCCGCTCGAACCCGCGGGTACGGTCGTGTCGCCCAACTTGCTCCCGGAGGACCAGGTCCGGCCGCCGTCGAAGGAGCGGTCGAGCCAGACCTCGTCCCCGGCCGATCCGCCCTCGATCGAGGCCCAGCCCATGACATCGTTGTCCGAAAGGTGCAGTCGGACGGTACGACCGTAGAGGGTGCTGCTCACCGGAGTCCGGTCCGAGGTCGCGGTGGCGGGGTCGCGGGCGTCGCACTGCTTGTTGCAGAGGGCGGCCTCGGCGGCGGCCTGGGCGGGGGAAGCCGCCACCGGGAGGGCGGCGAGCAGCAGGCTCACGAAGAGCGCGAGGACGGCAGGGCGCCGGCCTCTACGGGTGGAGGGCATGCGGCAACTCCTTGCGGTGGGGGGAACGTGCCGACCCGACAAGCCGACCCGATTCATCAGGTGCATGTCAATACACGCGACGCGTCGCCCTGGTACCGCGCGGCAGGCGGGCTACGGGAGGCGGGCTGCACCCGATGCCCGCGCCCGCACCCCGCCCGCCGGAGCCGGCTCTCGCGTCACACCTCCAGGTGCCCCAGCACCGTGCGCACCGCCTGCCTGACCGCCCGGCGGGCCGGTTCGGTGTGGTCGACCGCTTCGAAGCCGTGCCGCGCGCCCGGGACGGGGATCACCTCCAGCCGGAGATCCGTCCCCTTGGCCGCGAGCAGGAACTCCTCGACGGTGGCGTCGATCTCCGTCCGCTCCTTCTCCACCCGGCTCAGCACGAAGGGCAGCGGACCGGCCGCCCCGACGGCATCCGCCGGCCTGAACCTCCCCTCGATCCGGGGCCAGTTGGGCAGCGGGGCCAGCATCGGATAGGTGGCCGCGACGCAGCGCAGGAACGAAGGGGGCGCCGCGAGCCAGTCGGCGCAGAGCAACGCTCCGGCGGAGAAGAACCAGACGGCGACCCGCTCCCCGTCGACGCGAGGATCGGCGCGGACCCGCTCGACAGCCTCCGCGAGATCCTCGGCCGCCGCCGGGTAGTCGCCGAGGCCGTGCAGGCGGTGGTCCAGGACGGCTCCGACCGCGCCCAGGCTCGCCACGTACCGGCCGTACCCGACGAAAGAAGGCCAGTCGCGGGGCGTGGGCCGCGCGTCGGGGTCCACCGGACCGCCGTGCACGAACACGACGGCGGGGCGCGGGGTTTCGGCGTCGGGGTAGTAGAGATCGACACGACCGTCCCGCTCCCGTTCGCGCTCGGGCACGTCCAGCAGGAACGGCCCCAGGTGTACGGGCGAACCCGCCCGCGCTCCGACGCGGTGCCCCTCGCCGGCCACCGCCCGCCGCAGCAGGTCCGCGAGTTCGCCGGGTGCGGAGAGCATCGGCCAGTGTCCGGTGGGGATCTCGACGAGGGTGACACCCGGCCGGGTGAGCGTCTGTACGCGTGGTTCGCCCATGGAGACGAGGGACTCGACCAGATCCAGGGTCGATCCGTTTCCCGAGGCGAGTACCCCCGTGTACGGGACGCCCTCAGCCGCACCGGTCGGCGGCAGCGGCTCCACCAGCGTGCCCGCCGGGTGCGGGACCGCCCGCCGCGCCAGCAGTTCCAGGTCCTCGGCGGACAGATCGGCCGAACCGGCCCGCTGCCGCCACTCCTCGGCGGTCGGCGGCGGGATCAGCCGGGAGTCCGGGCCCTCGGACGGGCGGCCCGCCGAGAGCGCCAGAGCCCGCTCACGGACCGCCGGATCGGGCTCGATGACGAGGGCGGGTTCACCGTCCCGGGGGAGCCCTGCGTCCAGATTGACGATCCGGGACACCCGCTCCGGGCGCAGGGCCGCAGCGCCGAGGACGGGGAGGATGCCGTAGTCGTGGCCCACGAGGACCACCTCCCTCTCCGCCGGATCCACACCGTCGACGACCCGCACGAGGTCCCCGATGTGAGTGGCGAGGCCGACGTCGCCACCGGCCGGGTCCACGACCGCACCGGCCGGGTCCGCGCCGGCCGGGTTCTCGCCCTCCTCCAGGCCGGTGAGGGTGATCGCGTGGACCGTCGCCCCCGACCGCTCCAGGAGCTCTGCCACCCGGTCCCAGATCCAGCCTCCGGTGAACGTACCGGGCACCAACAGGAAAGCCGTCACGGGCCGCCTCCGCCTCCTCGTACGCAACGATGGGGGCATCCGCAGAAGATGCCCACATCACTTCAACTTCCTCTACTGCGGGTGTAGTTCCCGAACCAGCGAGGTTCACCCGGCCGGGTCAGCCGACCTTGGAGCGGACGTGCTCGATCACCTTGGTGAACTCCTCGGTGGGCGTGAAGTCGACGTAACTGCAGTCCTCCAGCGCCTCGGGGGCGTGCCCCGGGGACCAGTAGAACGCCTGGCCCGCCTCGTACGTCTCGTCGCCGTCCTTCGTGTGCAGCCGAAGCTTGCCCTTGAGCATGTAGCCCCAGTGCGGACACGAGCAGAGGTCACCGGGGAGGCCGACGAGCGCCGGTCCCATGTCCGTCCCCTTCGGGAAGTTCACGAAGGACACGCTCATCTCCCCGCCCGCCGGGCGCGACCGCAGTTCGGCTTCGCCGTTGCTGAACGCGACCGGGGTGTCGTCACGTGTGGTCGCCGTCATGGTCCCCACTCCCTGCCGATCGATGCGGTGGAGCCCACCGCCGGGCTCCCGGCACGTGCGCCGGGCGTGGCGGGGGCTCCCTCACACTCCAGCGTGCATCGGGCGGACCGCCCGCGCACCGGGCCGGCGCACGGCGGACCGCAGTTCGCGCGGACCGGTCTGCGGCGGCCCCGCGCGCCTCAGGCCGGATGGCGCTCGGTGATCCGGCCGACCGCGTCGGCCAGCAGGTACGCGCTCTTCCCGTGCCCCGAGACCGTCACCCGGACGACCGGCGCGGGGCCGGCGCCCTCGGTCGTGATGTCGATGCGCCAGCTCGCCGGGGCGTCGATGCCCAGCCCGGTGCGCGCGGTGTCCACGAGCCCGGGGAGCAGTTCGTAGGGGAGGGCACGCAGACTCATCGGGAAGCCCTCGTCGGCGGTTGAGTCCTTGCTGCCCACGGCCGACATCACCTTCTCCTCGATGGTGATCCGGGTGCCCGTCTCCGTGCCCATGCCCGTGACCAGGGTGTTCGCGAGGCGGCGCATCTCTCCGGTACGCAGGGTCGAGGGAGAGGAGGCGGAACCGGTGACGGTGGTGACGGTCGTGGAGCCGGACCGTGAGCCGGACCCGGGTCCCGGAACCACCGGTCCGGTAGCCCCGGGTGCGGGCGGATCGTCCCCGTAACGGCTTTTCAGGTCGCTCCAGTAGGGGTGGAGGACGAGGAGCGCCCCCGCCACCAGGCCGAGCAGCACGGCCGAGCAGGCGCAGCCCGCCTTGGTCTCCTTCACCCGGGTGCGCTCGGGCGCGGTGCCGACCTGCTCCCGAGCCGCCCTGCGCGCCCACTCCTCCGTAGGCCGCCTGTCCAGTTCCACCCGCCAGGGGTCGCCATCGTCGTACGTCACCACGACCGTGCGGCCCTCGGGCCAGTCGGCCAGGTCGACCAGGTCGACCGGCTCGCTGATGATCACCCGGTACGCGGGGGCGTCGTCCGGCGCCACCGTGAGGTCGAACCGGACCGGCACGTCGGCGAACTCGCCGTGTGTGACCCACCGGTTCTCGATCCGGGCGAGCGCGATCCGGGGCGCGGGACGGCCCCGGCGCCGCCGTCGTACCCGCGCGGGGACCGCCATCAGCAGGACGGCCACCAGTACTCCGCCGAGACTCCAGCAGAAGAGTGTCACGTCCGTGAGCAGCACCCCGACCACCAGCGCCGTCAGCGTGCCCGCGGCCAGCGCACTCGGCACGAGGACGGCCACCAGGGCGAAGAGCCTGTCGGCCGCCGACGAACCGGCCGGACGTTCGGACGTGTCCCCCGTCGTCACCATGGCCGCGATTGTCCACGCCCCGGGTGACCGCCGGAAGAAGAACAGCACAACCCTGGCCGGCCGCCGTACCGGCGTCCGGGTGAAACCGCGTTCCCGCGTGCGCAGGTGCCCGGATGCCGCAGGGCCGGGTCGGCATCGTGTCCTGCGCCCCGCTCGCTCCGCCCGTCCCGATGGAGGACTCCATGCTCGGCACCGACTTCCGTACCGGATCACCGAACTGGCTCGACCTCGGCAGCCCCGACGTCCGGGCCGCCGCCGCGTTCTACCGCGCCCTCTTCGGCTGGGAGTTCGTCTCCGCCGGTCCCGAGACCGGCGGGTACGGCTTCTTCCAGGCCGACGGGAAGACCGCCGCCGCCATCGGCCCGCTCACCGAGGAGGGCGCCCACTCGGCCTGGACGGTCCACTTCAAGACGGACGACATCCACGCCACCGTCCAGGCCGTCAGGGACGGCGGTGGGACCGTCCGGGCCGAGCCCATGGACGTCATGGGCGAGGGAACGCTCGCCCAGGTCACCGACGCGCAGGGCGCCGACTTCGCGCTCTGGCAGCCCGGGCGGACGGCCGGACTTGAGCTGGCCTC
This sequence comes from Streptomyces sp. NPDC002690, assembly GCF_053592415.1. NCBI lineage: Bacteria > Bacillati > Actinomycetota > Actinomycetes > Kitasatosporales > Streptomycetaceae > Streptomyces > Streptomyces sp. NPDC002690. The sequence goes on from NZ_JBSFVR010000040.1 coordinate 14,246, forward strand.
CGCTCCCGGCAGCCTGATCTGGGTGGAGCTGCACGTCCCCGATCCGGTCGCGGACATCGCTTTCTACCAGGGGCTGTTCGGCTGGCGCACCCAGGAGATGCCGGTGCCCGGAATGACGTACCGGGTGCTGAGCACCGAGGACGGCGACCTCCAGGACACCACCTTCGGCGGGGCGGCTCCGGCGGACGACAGCAGCGGCGGCGAGCAGTCCCGCTGGGTGCCCTACTTCCACGTGACGGACGTCGACGCGACCGTCGAGGCGACCCGCTCCCACGGCGGAACCGTGCTGATGCCGGCCGCCGACATGTCCGACGTCGGCCGGATGGCCTGGCTCGCGGACCCCTTCGGCGCGGTGTTCGCACTGCTGAGGCCCGACCCCCGGATGTGAGACACCCGGGCGGGCGGCCCCGGGCGGGGAGTGGCCTCAGTCGTTCCCGCCCTCCAGCTCGCCCTCCGTCTCCAGGAAGACCTGGCGCAGCGCTTCGAGGACGGCCGGGTCGGGCTTCGCCCACATTCCGCGCGACTCGGCCTCCAGCAGGCGTTCGGCGATCCCGTGCAGCGCCCAGGGGTTGGCCTGCTGGAGGAACTCCCGGTTCTCCGGGTCGAGTACGTAGGTCTGGGTGAGCTTGTCGTACATCCAGTCGGCGACGACCCCGGTGGTGGCGTCGTAGCCGAACAAGTAATCCACGGTGGCGGCGAGTTCGAAGGCGCCCTTGTAGCCGTGGCGGCGCATCGCCTCGATCCAGCGGGGGTTGACCACGCGGGCGCGGAAGACGCGCGAGGTCTCCTCGACCAGGGTGCGGGTGCGGACCGTCTCGGGGCGGGTGGAGTCGCCGATGTACGCCTCGGGGGCGGTGCCCTTCAGGGCGCGCACGGCGGCCACCATGCCGCCGTGGTACTGGAAGTAGTCGTCCGAGTCCGCGATGTCGTGCTCGCGGGTGTCGGTGTTCTTCGCGGCGACCTCGATGCGCTTGTACGCGGTCTCCATCTCCTCGCGGGCCGGGCGCCCGTCGAGCTCACGGCCGTAGGCGTAGCCGCCCCACACCGTGTAGACCTCGGCGAGGTCGGCGTCGGTGCGCCAGTCGCGGGAGTCGATGAGCTGGAGGAGGCCCGCGCCGTACGTCCCCGGGCGGGAGCCGAAGATCCGGGTGGTGGCCCGGCGTTCGTCGCCGTGCTCGGCGAGGTCGGCCTGCGTGTGGGCGCGTACGAAGTTCCGGTCGGCCGGCTCGTCGAGCGAGGCGGCGAGGCGTACGGCGTCGTCCAGCAGCCCGACCGTGTGCGGGAAGGCGTCCCGGAAGAAGCCGGAGATGCGGAGTGTGACGTCGATGCGCGGGCGGCCGAGCTCCTCGTACGGGATCGGCTCCAGGCCGGTCACGCGGCGCGAGGCGTCGTCCCAGACCGGGCGGATGCCGAGCAGCGCGAAGGCCTCGGCGATGTCGTCGCCCGCCGTGCGCATCGCGCTGGTGCCCCAGAGGGAGAGGCCGACGGAGGAGGGCCAGTCGCCGTTGTCGGTGCGGTAGCGGGTCAGCAGCGAGTCGGCGAGCGCCTGGCCGGTCTCCCAGGCGAGCTTGGAGGGCACGGCCTTCGGGTCGACGGAGTAGAAGTTGCGGCCGGTCGGGAGGACGTTGACGAGCCCGCGCAGGGGGGAGCCGGAGGGCCCGGCGGGTACGAAGCCGCCGTTCAACGCGTGGACCGCGTGGTCGAGTTCGTCGGTGGTGGCGGCGAGGCGCGGCACCACCTCGGTGGCCGCGAAGGTCAGGATGTCCGCGACGGCGGAGGGCAGCCCGGCCGCGACACCGGGGACGGCGGACGGGTCCCAGCCGGCGTCCTCCATCGCCTGGACCAGGGCGCGGGCCTGCTCCTCGATCTCGTCGGCGGCGGTACGGGTGGCCGCCGACTCGTCGAGGCCGAGCGCCTCGCGCAGACCGGGCAGCGAGGCGGTGCCGCCCCAGATCTGCCGGGCGCGCAGCACCGCGAGGACGAGGTTGACCCGGTCGTTCCCGGCCGGCGGATTGCCCAGCACGTGCAGGCCGTCGCGGATCTGGACGTCCTTGATCTCACAGAGCCAGCCGTCGAGATGCATGATGAACTCGTCGAAGCCCTCGTCCTCGGGCCGGTCGTCGAGTCCGAGGTCGTGGTCGAGCTTCGCGGCCTGGATGAGGGTCCAGATCTGGGCGCGGATCGCGGGCAGCTTCGCCGGGTCCATCGCGGCGATCTGGGCGTGCTCGTCGAGGAGTTGCTCCAGACGCGCGATGTCGCCGTAGCTGTCGGCACGGGCCATCGGCGGCACCAGGTGATCCACCAGGGTGGCGTGCACCCGGCGCTTGGCCTGGGTGCCCTCGCCCGGGTCGTTGACGAGGAACGGGTAGACGAGTGGCAGGTCACCGAGGGCCGCGTCCGGCCCGCAGGCGGCGGAGAGTCCGGCGTTCTTGCCGGGCAGCCACTCCAGGTTGCCGTGCTTGCCGAGGTGGATCATCGCGTCCGCGCCGAAGCCGCCGTCCTCGGCGGACGCGGCGATCCAGCGGTAGGCGGCCAGGTAGTGGTGCGAGGGCGGCAGGTCGGGGTCGTGGTAGATCGCGATCGGGTTCTCGCCGAAGCCGCGCGGCGGCTGGATGAGGATCAGCAGATTGCCGCGCCGCAGCGCCGCGAGGACGATGTCGCCCTCCGGGTTCGCCGAGCGGTCCACGAACATCTCGCCCGGCGCCGGGCCCCAGTGCTCCTCCACCGAGGCGCGCAGTTCGGCGGGGAGGCCGGCGTACCAGCGGCGGTAGTCGGCCGCCGGGATACGGACCGGGTTCGCGGCCAACTGCTCCTCGGTCAGCCACTCCTGGTCATGACCGCCCGCCTCGATCAGCGCGTAGATCAGTTCGTCGCCGTCGCCGGAGACCAGCCCCGGGATCTCCGCCTCGGGCCCGAAGTCGTACCCCTCGGCGCGCAGCCGGCGCAGCAGGGCGACGGCGCTCGCGGGGGTGTCCAGGCCGACCGCGTTGCCGATGCGGGAGTGCTTGGTCGGGTACGCGGAGAGCACGAGGGCGATCCGCTTCCCGGCGTTCGGGATGTGCCGCAGGCGGGCGTGGCGGACGGCGATCCCGGCGACCCGGGCGGCCCGCTCGGGGTCGGGGACGTAGGCGGGCAGGCCGTCCGCGTCGATCTCCTTGAAGGAGAACGGCACGGTGATCAGCCGCCCGTCGAACTCCGGCACCGCGATCTGGGTGGCCGCGTCCAGCGGGGAGACACCCTCGTCGTTCTCCTCCCAGGCGCTGCGCGAACCGGTCAGGCAGAGCGCCTGGAGGATCGGTACGTCGAGCCCGGTCAGCGCGCCCGCGTCCCAGGACTCGTCGTCGCCGCCCGCCGATGCCTCGGCGGGGCGGGTACCGCCGGCCGCGAGGACGGTGGTCACGATCGCGTCGGCCGCGCGCAGAGTGTCGATCAGCCCGGCTTCGGGGGTACGCAGCGAGGCCACGTACAGCGGGAGGGCACGGGAACCGGCGTCCTCCAGGGCGGCGCAGAGCGCCTCCACGAACGCGGTGTTGCCGCTCATGTGGTGGGCGCGGTAGTAGAGCACCGCCACCGTGGGCGCGGCCTCGGGCAGCTCACGGGCGGTCCGCTCCAGCGGGCCCCAGGCGGGGGCCGGGGCGGGCGGGTCGAAGCCGTGGCCGGTGAGCAGCACGGTGTCGGAGAGGAACCGGGCCAGCTGGCCGAGGTTGTCCGGGCCGCCGTGCGCGAGATAGGCGTGCGCCTCGGCGGCGATGCCGATCGGGACGGTGGAGGTGGCCATCAACTGGGCGTCGGGGGCCTGTTCGCCGGTGAGGACGACGACCGGGAGACCGGCGGCCCGCACCTGGTCGAGCCCCTCCTCCCAGGCCCGCACTCCGCCGAGGAGGCGCACCACGACGAGTTCGGCGCCGTCCAGCAGCGCCGGAAGGCCGTCGAGCGGGAGGCGGGAGGGGTTGGCGAACCGGTAGCCGACCGGGCCCTCGCAGGCGCGGGCGCTCAGCAGGTCGGTGTCGGAGGTCGACAGGAGCAGGATCATGCCGAGTCAGCCCTTCCTCGGGGTGTCCACGCCCCGGGCGGTGTCGGACGGCGGGAGTTCCTGACTCGTACGGCCGCGTCAGCGGGTCGTACTCACAGTGGCGGGACCGCGCCGGAATCTCACCGGGCTTCCTCCCATGGCGCCGTCTGGCGTCGGCGGACCGAATGGTCCGCCGCGAGCATCCTATGGGCCCGGCCGCCGGCGCGGCAGGGGGCCTCCGTGCGCGGCACGGGTCACAGGTGCGCGCCGGTGACGTTCGTGGGGGCTGTCGTGTGGAGCATGCTGGGCTCGCGGGGTCCTGTGCCGCGCCTCGCGGCGTTGTCGTCGGTCGCCGACGCTCCGCGTCGCCTCCCTCCTCCGCCTCGCGACGCACGACACAGGACCCCGCTCCCTGATCCAGCCTGCTCCAGACGACAGCCCCTGGGGCGTGGGTATGCTCGCCGCCATGTCCGCAACCGCCGATTCGCCCGGTTCCCCGGCCGCCGTCGTCGTACCCCGGACCGGCGGTGACGCCTGCCCCGGCACTTTGCGACTGCACACGGCAGACGATGGGGCGCTGGCTCGCGTACGGATACCCGGCGGGGTGCTGACCGCCGCCCGGGCCCGCACCCTGCTGGACGCCGCCGAACGGCTCGGCGACGGCGAACTCCACCTCACCTCGCGCGGAAACGTCCAACTCCGCGGCCTCGATGAGGATTGCGGGGGCGAGCTCGGCCAACTCCTGCGCGGCTCGGGCCTGGTGCCGTCCGACCGGCACGAACGCGCACGCAACATCGTCGCTTCCCCGCTCTCCGGTCTCGACACCGTCGGCCACGCCGACGTACGCCCCTGGCTCGACGAGTTGGACACCCTGATCTGCTCGAACGAACGCGCCGCGGCACTCTCCGGGCGCTTCCTCTTCGCGCTGGACGACGGACGCGGTGACGTGGACGCCCTGGGCGCCGATCTCACCCTGATCGCGCTCGACGGCGAACGCGCGGTGCTGCGGATCGGCCCCGGCACCACCGGAACCCTCCTCCCCGTTGCCTTCGCGAACGGACCGCACACCGCGCTGCTCGCCGCCGAGGCCTTCCTCGACCTGGCGGGCGGCCCGGACGTCTGGCGGATCTCCGGCCTCCCCGGCGCCGCCCGCGCCGCGCTCCCCGCCGAGACCGCCCGCCGCGCGGGGCTCGTACCCCCGCCAAAACCACTCGCGTACCGGGCCACCGCCGCCCCGCCCGAGCCCGGCACGGTGACCGGCCCCGACGGCCGGACCGCGTTGCACGTCGGCGTACCCATGGGGCGGCTGACCGGCGCGCGGTGGCGGGCGCTCGTGAAGACCGCAGAACGGCTCGGCTCCGGCGAACTGCGCTGCACCCCGTGGCGCGGGGTCGTCGTCCCCGGCCTGGCCCCCGGACCCGCCCGGCAGGCGCTCGCCGCGCTCGCCGGTGCGGGACTGGTGACCGGCCCCGACTCGCCCTGGGCCGGGGTCGGCGCCTGCGTCGGACGCCCCGGCTGCGCGAAGTCGCTGGCCGACGTACGGGCGGACGCGGAGGCCGCGCTCACACCCGGACCGGTGCGGGCGCGGCTGCCCGTGTACTGGTCCGGGTGCGAGCGCCGCTGCGGCCACCCGCACGGGGAGTGGGTCGACGTCGTCGCCACGCCCGAAGGGCACCGGATCGCACGGGTGCGGGGGGCGGTGCGGGACACCCCGGTGGCCGTCCCCGACGATCCGGCCGCGCTCGCCGCCGCGGTGGCGACGGCCCGAGGCGTCCGTACCGACCGCCCGCACCCCTGAAACACACGTCCCACCCGCCCCACCGAACCGACCACGCCCCGGCACACGAACGCCCGTGCCCGACCGAAGAAAGCGACAGCACTGTGCATCAGTACGAGAAGGACGGACCGGCGATCTACCGCCAGTCCTTCGCCACCATCCGCGCGGAGGCGGATCTCGCCGGTCTGCCCGCCGACGTCAGCCAGGTCGCGGTCCGGATGATCCACGCGTGCGGCATGGTCGACCTCGTACGCGACCTCGCCTTCTCCCCGACCGCCGTGGCCGACGCCCGCGCCGCGCTCCGGGGCGGCGCCCCGATCCTCTGCGACGTGGCGATGGTCGCCAGCGGGGTCACCCGCAAGCGGCTGCCCGCGGACAACGAGGTCGTCTGCACCCTCTCGGACCCCTCGGTGCCGGAGCTGGCCCGGGAGATGGGCACCACCCGCAGTGCCGCCGCCCTGGAGCTGTGGCGGGACCGGCTGGAGGGCTCGGTCGTCGCCATCGGCAACGCGCCCACCGCGCTCTTCCGGCTGCTGGAGATGATCGAGGAGGGCGCCCCGCTGCCCGCCGCCGTGATCGGCGTCCCGGTCGGCTTCATCGGCGCGGCCGAGTCCAAGGAGGCCCTCGCGGCGCACGTCTCCGGGGTCCAGCACCTGGTGGTGCGCGGCCGTCGCGGCGGCAGTGCCCTGGCGGCGGCAGCCGTCAACGCCCTCGCGAGCGAGGAGGAGTGACCGGAACCGTGGCGGCGAACGAGCACGCCGAACGCACCCTGACCCCCGTGAACCCCGACAGCACCACCACCGGCCGGCTCTACGGGGTCGGCCTCGGCCCCGGCGACCCGGAGCTGATGACGCTCCGGGCGGTGCGGGCCATCGCCGAAGCCGACGTGATCGCCTTCCACAGCGCCCGGCACGGCCGCTCGATCGCCCGGTCCATCGCCGCCGCGCACATCCGGCCCGACCACGTCGAAGAGCCGCTGGTCTACCCCGTCACCACGGAGACCACCGACCACCCGGGCGGCTACCGGGGCGCACTGGAGGACTTCTACACCGAGGCGGCGGCCCGGCTCGCCGCGCACCTGGACGCGGGCCGCACGGTGGCCGTGCTCGCCGAGGGCGACCCGCTCTTCTACGGCTCGTACATGCACATGCACAAGCGGCTGGCGGACCGTTACCCCGCCGAGGTCATCCCCGGGGTGACCTCCGTCAACGCCGCCGCCGCCCGGCTCGGTACCCCGCTCGTCGAGGGCGAGGAGATCCTCACCATCCTCCCCGGCACCCTGCCGGAGGAGGAGCTGACGGCCCGCCTGGCGGCGACCGACTCCGCCGTGGTGATGAAGCTCGGCCGGACCTTCCCGGCGGTGCGCCGCGCGTTCGAGGCGTCCGGGCGGCTGCCCGAGGCCCGATACGTCGAACGCGCCACCATGGCCGGGGAGCGCACCGGCGACCTCGCGGACGTGGAGGCCGGCTCGGTGCCGTACTTCGCGGTCGCCGTGCTGCCCAGCCGGATCGACGCCCCCCGCCCCGAGCCGGAGCCCGGCTCCGGCGAGGTCGTGGTGGTCGGCACCGGACCGGCCGGACCGCTCTGGCTGACGCCCGAGACGCGCGGGGCGCTGGCCGCCGCCGACGCGGTGGTCGGCTACACCACCTACCTGGACCGGGTACCGGTCCGCCCCGGCCAGGCCCGCCACGGCTCGGACAACAAGGTGGAGGCGGAACGCGCCGAGTTCGCCCTCGACCTGGCCCGGCGCGGCCTGCGGGTGGCCGTGGTCTCCGGCGGCGACCCGGGCGTCTTCGCGATGGCGACCGCCGTCCTGGAGGCCGCCACGCAGCCCGCGTACGCGGACGTCCCGGTACGCGTGCTCCCCGGGGTCACCGCGGCGAACGCCGCCGCCGCCCGGGCGGGCGCCCCCCTCGGCCACGACTACGCGACGATCTCCCTCTCCGACCGGCTCAAGCCCTGGGAGGTCATCGCCGCACGGCTGCGCGCCGCGGCCACCGCCGATCTGGTGATCGCGCTCTACAACCCGGGTTCGAAGAGCCGCACCTGGCAGGTCGGCAAGGCCCGCGACCTGCTCCTCGAACACCGCTCCCCGGACACCCCGGTGGTGCTCGCCCGGGACGTCGGCGGCCCCACCGAGCGGGTGCGCACGGTGCGCCTCGCCGACCTCGATCCGGCCGAGGTGGACATGCGCACCCTGCTGATCATCGGCTCCTCGCAGACCCGCCGGGTGGACCGGCCGGACGGCCACCTCGTCTGGACCCCGCGCCGCTACCCGGAGGCGTGAGCGGGGCGGCAGCGGCGGCCGGACGACTCAGCCCGGGCGGGGCGCGCGGATCACCCGCCCAGGCGGGCGTCCAGCCAGGCCAGGGCCTCGGCCGGGGTCGAGACCACCTGCACCCCGTCGGGGACCGGTGGCCTCTCCACGACCACCACCGGAATCCCGGCCTCCCGGGCGGCGGCCAGCTTCGGCGCGGTGGCCGCCCCGCCACTGTCCTTGGTGACCAGCACGTCGACGCGGTGGCGCCGCAGCAGCTCCCGTTCGCCCTCGAAGGTGAACGGCCCCCGGTCGAGGAGCACCTCCATCCGCGCCGGGTACGGCTGCTCCGGCGCGTCCACCGACCGCATCAGGAACCAGAGTTCGTCCAGACCCGCGAAGGCCGACAGCCCCATCCGCCCGGTGGTGAGGAAGACCCGCCGGCCCAGCGACGGCAACACGGCCGCGGCCTCCTCAAGGGAGCCGGCCGGGTGCCAGTCGTCGCCCCGGCCGGCCACCCAACCGGGACGGCGGAGCGCCAGCAGGGGAACATGGGCCGAGGCGGCGGCGCGGGCCGCGTGGAAACTGATCGTTCCGGCGAAAGGATGGGTGGCGTCGATGAGAGCGTCCACCCGGTGCTCCCGCAGCCAGGCGGCGAGCCCCTCCGTACCGCCGAAGCCACCGACGCGGACCTCGCCCGGCGGCAGCACCGGCCGGGCGACCCGTCCGGCGAGCGAACTCGTCACCAGCGGAGGTCTCCGGCCCCCGGACGGGACTTCGGCGGCCAGCGCCTCCGCCAGCCGGCGGGCTTCGGTCGTCCCGCCGAGTACGAGGACGTGCGCCGGAGAGACGGGCTCGTCCGGCATGTCGGGCAGTGGTATCGGCACCATCGAGGGGACCTTCCATGAGCGGTGAGGCGAAGGGCGGGCGCGAGGCCCAACTCAAACACACCGGCCTGCGCCCCGGTTGGACCACCGGTGCCTGTGCGACGGCGGCGACCACCGCCGCGTACACCGCGCTGCTGACCGGGGAGTTCCCGGACCCGGTGACGATCACCCTGCCGAAGGGCCGGACCCCCGCGTTCGCACTCGCCGTGGAGTCGCTGACGGACGGCGCCGCGACCGCCGGGGTGGTCAAGGACGCGGGCGACGATCCGGACGTGACCCACGGGGCGCTGGTCCGGGCGACGGTACGCGCGCTGCCGGCGGGCTCGGGCGTGGTCTTCCGGGCGGGCCCCGGCGTCGGCACGGTGACGCTGCCCGGGCTGCCGCTGGACGTCGGCGAACCGGCCATCAACCCGGTGCCCCGGCAGCTGATGCGCGAGCACGTGGCCCGGGTCGCGGCGGAGCACGGCGGCACGGGGGACGTGGAGGTCACCGTCTCCGTGGACGACGGCGAGGAGATCGCACGTTTCACGTGGAACGGTCGCCTCGGCATCCTCGGCGGGCTCTCCATCCTCGGCACCACCGGGGTCGTCGTGCCGTACTCCTGCTCCGCCTGGATCGACTCGATCCGGCGCGGAGTGGACGTGGCGCTGGCCGCCGGGCAGACCCATGTGGCCGGGTGCACCGGCTCGACCTCGGAGAAAACGGTCGTCGCGGAGTACGGCCTGCCGGAGATCGCCCTGCTGGACATGGGCGACTTCGCGGGGGCCGTGCTCAAGTACGTACGACGCCATCCGGTCCCCCGGCTCACCGTCTGCGGCGGCTTCGCCAAGCTGTCGAAGCTCGCCGCCGGACACATGGACCTGCACTCGGCGCGCTCCCAGGTGGACAAGGGGTTCCTCGCCGAGCTGGCCCGGCGGGGAGGCGCGGACGAGGAGCTGGCCGAGGCGGTGGCGCACGCCAACACCGGGCTCGCCGCACTCCAGGCGTGCGCGGCGGCCGGGGTCCCGCTGGGCGACCTGGTGGCGGTCGCCGCCCGGGACCAGGCGCTGGAGGTGCTGCGCGGGGCGCCGGTCGCGGTGGACGTGATCTGCGTCGACCGGGCCGGCACGGTGGTCGGGCGCAGCGCGGTCCGCTGAGGAGAGCCCCGTGTTTCAGCAGGTGTGGCGGTCGCGCCCCGGCGAGTAGAGGTGACTGTCGCGGAACTGCTCCGCGCCCAGGGTGCGGCCGACCAGGATGACCGCCGTACGGATCACCCCGGCGTCCTTCACCTGGCCCGCGATGGTCTCCAGGGTGCCGCGCAGCACGATCTCGTCGGGCCGGGAGGCCATGGCCACCACGGCGGCCGGGCAGTCGGCCCCGTAGTGCGGCAGCAGCTCCTCCACCACCCGGTCCGCGTACCGCGCGGCCAGGTGGAGCACCAGCAGGGCGCCGCTGCGGCCGAGCGTGGCGAGGTCCTCGCCCTCGGGCATGGCGGTGGCCCGCTGGGCGATCCGGGTCAGGATCACCGTCTGACCGACCGTCGGGACGGTCAGCTCCCGCTTGAGGGCCGCTGCGGCGGCGGCGAACGCCGGTACCCCGGGCACCACTTCGTACGGCACTCCGGCGTCGTCGAGCCGCTTCATCTGCTCATTGACCGCGCTGAAGACGGACGGGTCGCCGGAGTGCAGCCGGGCGACGTCGTGGCCCTCGGCGTGGGCGCGGACCAGTTCGGCGGTGATCTGATCGATGTCCAAGCCCTGGGTGTCGATCAGCCGGGCGTCGGGCGGGCAGTCGGCGAGCAGCTCGCGGGGCACCAGGCTGCCCGCGTAGAGGCAGACCGGGCTGGCGGCCAGCAGGCGGGCGCCGCGGACCGTGATCAGGTCGGCCGCGCCGGGTCCCGCGCCGATGAAGTACACGGTCATGAGGTCTCTCCCGGGGAGTCGTGGGGCTTGCGGACGGACCACTGGGTGACGGGCATCGCCTGGCGCCAGCCGGTGAAGCCGCCGACCGGGACGGCGTGGGACACGGCGAGGCGGACGAGTTCACCGCCGTGGCGCCGGTATCGGTCGGCGAGCAGCGCCTCGGACTCCAGCGTGACGGTGTTGGCGACCAGCCGTCCCCCCGCGGGGAGCGCGTCCCAGCAGGCGTCGAGCAGCCCGGGGGCGGTCAGCCCGCCGCCGACGAAGACGGCGTCCGGCACCGGCAGCCCGGCGAGGGCCTGCGGGGCACGGCCGGAGACCACCCGCAGTCCGGGCACCCCGAGCCGCTCGGCGTTGCGGCCGATCCTGGCGGCGCGCACCTCGTCGCGTTCGACGGTGACCGCGCGGCAGGACGGGTGGGCGCGCATCCACTCGACGGCGATCGAGCCGGAGCCGCCGCCGACGTCCCAGAGCAGTTCGCCGGGCGCGGGCGCCAGCGCGGCGAGGGTCGCGGCCCGGACGTGACGCTTGGTGAGTTGCCCGTCGTGCTCGTACGCGGTGTCGGGCAGCCCGGGTACGAGGCCGAGGCGGAGCGCCTCGGGGTTGGCGCGGCACTGGACGGCGACGAGGTTCAGCGGGTCGCCCGCCGGGCGGTTCCAGCCCTCGGCGGTGCCGTCGTGGCGGGCCTCGGCGGCGGAGCCGAGCTGTTCGAGGACGGTGAGCCGGCTCGGGCCGAAGCCGTGGTCGGTGAGCAGGGCGGCCACCGTCGCGGGGGTGGTGGCGTCGGCGCTCAGTACCAGCAGCCGGCGGCCGTCGTGCAGGGCGGCGAGCAGCCGGGCGGCGGGGCGGCCCACCAGGGTGACGGTCTCGGTGTCCTCGGCGGGCCAGCCGAGCCGGGCGCAGGCGTACGCCACCGAGGACGGATGAGGCAGCACGTGCACCGCACCGGCGCCCAGCTCCTCGGTGAGCGCCCGGCCGATCCCGTAGAACATCGGGTCCCCGCTGGCCAGCACCGCGATCCGGCTGCCCCGGTGGGCGGCGAGCAGACCCGCGACGGCGGGGCGCAGCGGTGAGGGCCACGCCACCCGCAGGCCCGCGCACACGGCGGGCAGGAGTCCGAGTTGGCGCCCGCCGCCGATCAGCACCTCGGCCTCCAGCAGCGCGGTGCGGGCCGGTTCCGTCAGGCCCGCCCAGCCGTCCGCGCCGATGCCCACGACGGTCACCGGGGGCGGCGGGGTCCCGGCCGGCGGGAGGGCGGGTGTTGCGGGCGGAGCGGTGGGCACGGCCGGACCTCGGTGTTCGGGGCGTTCGGGTTCTCGGGACGGGGCAGACGCTGCCGCACTCTACTGTCCGGCGCCCGGGCGACGACCGGCCGGGCCCGCCGGGACCGCTCGCGCGGGCGCCCCGTCCGGTGTCCGATGGAGGAAGGACGCGGCCCCGTACGCCCGGGGGGACGGGCCGCCCGGCAGCGCACGACGACGGAGGTGCAGGCGTATGAAGTTCCTGGTGATGGTGCAGGGTTCGCAGGCCGACTACGACGCGATGTCCGGCAGAGGGTCCACCGAGGGTGGCCCGGCCTGGGGCGAACAGGACCGGAAGGCGATGTTCGCGCACATGGAAGCCCTCAACAAGGAGCTGGAGGCCTCCGGCGAGATGCTCTACTGCGACGGCCTCACCGCCCCCGACGAGACCCGCTTCGTCACGGCGAGCGCGGACGGCGGCCCCCCGGTCGTCGCCGACGCCCCGTACGACCGGGCGCAGGTGCTGCTCGCCGGGTACTGGGTGCTGGACTGTGCGGGCCTGGACCGGGCCACCGAGATCGCCGCCCGGGTCGTGGCCTGCCCGCAGCCCGAGGGCGCCCCGTACCGGCCGGTGGCGATCCGCCCGATCGGGGAGGCCCCGGAGGAGGACCTGGCGCCCGCGTGACCACACCGCCTGGGCCGAGGGCCGGCCCAGGAGTCGCCGATGCCCGCGTCCGCCGCCACCATCGGCAGTATGACCACGAGCAGCAGGAGCGCCGGGGAGTCCGGGGAGAACGGCGTCCCCACCCTTCGGATCGCGCAGCAGCCGGAGGCGGACGAGCTGCTGGCCCGCAGCCCGCTGGCCGCTCTGGTGGGCATGCTGCTCGACCAGCAGGTCCCCATGGAGTGGGCCTTCACCGGTCCGCACTCGCTGGCCCTGCGGATGGGTTCGGACGACCTGGACGCCCGGGAGATCGCCGCGTACTCCCCCGAGGCGTTCACCGCGCTCTTCACCGACAAACCGGCCCTGCACCGCTACCCGGGCTCCATGGCGAAGCGGGTGCAGCAGCTGTGCCAGTTCCTGGTGGCGGAGTACGACGGCGACGCGAGCGCGGTGTGGGCAGACGCTCCCTCCGGTACGGAGCTGCTGGCGCGGCTGAACGCACTGCCCGGCTTCGGTACCCAGAAGGCGCAGATCTTCCTGGCGCTGCTGGGCAAACGGTTCGGCGTCCGGCCACCCGGCTGGCGGGAGGCGGCGGGGGCGTACGGCGAGCGGGGCGGACACCGCTCGGTCGCCGACATCACCGGCCCCGAGTCGCTCGCCGAGGTCCGCGCGTTCAAGCAGCGGGCGAAGGCGGAAGCGAAGGCGGCCACGGCCGCGAAGACGGAGGCAGCACCGGCGAAGAAGGCGGCACCGCCCCAGCAGGCCGCACCGGCGAAGAAGCCGGCACCGCCCCGGCAGGCGCCGGCGTCGAAGAAGCCGGCGCGGAGCACCACTCCCCGGACCGCGAAGTGAGGGCCCCCGCCCGCCGCCGCGCGCTGCCGCTCGTCGCCGCGGCCGCGCTGCTCCCCCCGCTGCTGCTGGGCGCGGCGGCTCCGCCGGCCTCCGCCGGCCCCGACCCGGCCCGGGAGGCGGCCGAGCTCTCCCGGGAACTCGTCGCCGCCTCCTCCGTCACCGGCGCCTACCGGCACCTGCGGCGTTTCCAGCAGGCGGCCGACGCGGCGGGCGGCGACCGGGCCGCCGGATCGGCGGGCCACGACGCCTCGGCCGCATACGTCCTCCAGCGGCTCCGCCGGGCCGGCTACGACGCCCGGTACGAGTCCTTCCCCTTCACGTACACCGAGACGCTCGCCGAGAGACTGGCCGTGGTCGCCCCGGAGCACCGGGACGCCGAAGTCGAGGCGATGACGTACACCGCGTCGACCGAGGAGGGCGGCCTGACGGCCGATCTGGTCCGGGTGCCGGTAAACGGCGCGACCGGCTGCGAGGCGGCGGACTACGCGACGACCGAGGTCACCGGGCGGATCGCGCTCGTCGCCCGGGGCGGCTGCTCCTTCCTCCAGAAGCAGACGGCCGCGGCCGGGGCGGGCGCGGCCGGCGTGCTGATCTCCAACAACCTGGACGGCAAGCTCACCGGCACCCTCGGCGACCCCGCCGCCGTCCGCGTCCCCACCGGTGGGATCTCCCGCGCCGAGGGCGACGCGCTCGTCGCCGCGCTCGACAAGGGGAAGGTCACCGTCACCCTCGAACTCCGCGAGCGCCAGGAGGAACGCACCACCCGCAACGTCGTCGCCCAGACCCCGGGCGGCGACCCCGCGCACACCGTGATGCTCGGCGCGCACCTGGACTCCGTCTCCGAGGGACCCGGCATCAACGACAACGGCTCCGGCTCCGCCGGGCTCCTCGAAGTCGCCCTGCGGCTCGCGGCGACCCACCGCACCCCGGCGAACGCCGTCCGGTTCGCCTGGTGGTCGGCCGAGGAGAACGGACTCGTCGGCTCGGACGCGTACGTCGCCGGGCTGACCGCCCCCCAGCGCCAACAGATCGCCCTCTACCTCAACTTCGACATGATCGCCTCCCCCAACGGCGTCCAGTTCGTCTTCGACGGCGACGACTCCGAAGCGTCCGGCTCCGGCCCCGGCCCGGCCGGCTCCGCCCAACTGGAGCGCGGGATCGCGGAGTTCCTGGACCGCCGGAAGACCCCGTACGAGAGCTCCGACTTCACCGGCCGGTCCGACTACGGCCCGTTCATCGAAGCCGGCATCCCGGCGGGCGGTACGGACACCGGGGCCGAGGGGATCAAGTCCGCCGACCAGGCGGCCAAGTTCGGCGGCAAGGAGGGCGTCGCGTACGACCCCTGCTACCACGCGCCCTGCGACACCCTCGACAACATCGACCGGGCCGCGTTCGAGACCAACATCGACGTGATCGCGGACGCGGTCGGCACCTGGTCCCAGGACCTGCGCCCGCTCACCGGCCCGGTCCCCGCAGCGGCCGGCACGGACCGGCACGGAAGCGGACGGCTGCGCACCGGACACGGTCGTGACGCGACGTGAGGAGCGCTCGCGCGGGCTGGCGCCCGTACCGCGCGGACGGGGGCGCGCACCGCGTTCCCGCGCACCCGGCCGCTCCGGGGGCCGTGGACCGCGCCCGTTCACCCCGACACCACCCACCGGACCCCCACCGGTCGGCGACTCCGGCCGAACTCTCCCTCTTTTCCGAGGTGTCGGCGTGACGCACGCCCCGTCGCACAGGCCTCTCCGGCGGATCACCCTTCCGTTTTCAGGCGGTTCACTCGCTTTCGACCGGCATCATGCCCCCCTTCCCCGGCTGCGCACGGTGGTTGTTCCCCGGTAGGCTTTCCGTGTGATCTTCAAGCGCATCGGAAATGGGCGGCCATACCCCGACCACGGACGGGAAAGCACCCGCCAGTGGGCCGACGTCGCGCCGCGCCCGGTTCGCCTCGACCAGCTCGTGACCACGAAGGGCGAGCTGGACCTCGAAACGCTCCTCGCCGAGGACTCCACCTTCTACGGCGACCTCTTCGCACACGTCGTGAAGTGGCAGGGCGACCTCTACCTGGAGGACGGGCTGCACCGCGCGGTCCGCGCCGCGCTCCAGCAGCGCCAAGTGCTCCACGCCCGCGTACTCGAACTCGGCTGAGGCACTTCCCGGCGCGCACGGCTCCGGCCGCCTCCCTACCACCACCGCGCCCCGGACGCCGAGTTGTCGGGCCTTTCGGGTGTTTTCACGCGCATGCGGGTGCCATCGGTTGATCATTTAGTACGCATCATCGGCGGCCCGCACTACGCTGCGCACATGAGCATGCTCACTCCCCCCGGCATGGGCGGAAAGTACCGCATCACGGGCAACGCCTATCCCCGGATGCGCCGCCCCCGTCGCCGCCGCAGGCTGGCCCTCGTCGCCGCCGCCTCCCTCGTGGCCCTCGGACTGGCCGGCTGGGGCACGCTGCAGCTCATCGACGTCTACTCGGGCGGCGACACCAAGGCCCAGGCGGCCGACCACAAACGGGAGTGCGCGGCCGTCCCGAAGCAGGCGGCGACCGTGAAGGCGCTGCCCGCACCGAACCGGATCACGGTCAACGTCTACAACGCGACCCCGCGCAGCGGTCTCGCCAAGTCCGCCGCCGACGAGCTGAAGAAGCGCGGGTTCAAGATCGGCGAGGTGGGCAACGCCCCCGCCGCGTACGACAAGAAGGTCCCTGGCACCGGCCTGCTGCTCGGCCCGCCGACCGCGGCCGACAGCGCGTTCCCGGTCCTCGAAACCCAGCTGCCGGGCGCCGTCCGCAAGACCGAGGCCCGCAAGAACACCGAGGTGGACCTGATCCTGGGCACGCGGTTCCAGGCGTTCAGCACCCCGCAGGCCGCAGCCGCCGCGCTGACCGCGCTGACGAAGCCGGCCCCCGCCCCCTCCGGCTGCTGAGCCGCGGGAACGACGACCTCACCCGACGCGGCTCCGGCACCCGCGCGGACACGACGACGGCCGGTCACCCCACCTGTGACCGGCCGTCGCGCATGTCCGAAGGGAATCCCCGGTCGGCGGTCCTCAGCCGGCCGTGCCGTACATCCGGTCGCCCGCGTCGCCCAGTCCCGGCACGATGTAGCCGTTCTCGTTGAGCCGCTCGTCGATCGAGGCGGTGACGACGGTGACCGGGGCGCCCGCCAGCTCGCGCTCCATGATTTCGACGCCCTCCGGCGCCGCGAGCAGCACGACGGCGGTGACGTCGTCGGCGCCCCGCTTGATGAGCTCGCGGATCGCGGCGACGAGCGTCCCGCCGGTCGCCAGCATCGGGTCGAGGACGTAGACCTGACGGCCGGAGAGGTCCTCCGGCATCCGGGTCGCGTACGTCTCCGCCTGGAGCGTCTCCTCGTTGCGGATCATGCCGAGGAAACCGACCTCCGCCGTCGGCAGCAGCCGCACCATGCCGTCGAGCATGCCGAGACCGGCGCGCAGGATCGGTACGACGAGGGGCCGGGGGTACGAGAGCTTCACGCCCGCGGTCCGCGAGACCGGGGTCTCGATGTCGACCAGCTCGGTACGCACGTCCCGCGTCGCCTCGTAGGCGAGCAGGGTGACCAGCTCGTCGGCGAGCCGGCGGAAGGTCGGGGAGTCGGTGCGCTTGTCGCGCAGGGTGGTGAGTTTGTGCGCCACCAGTGGGTGGTCGACGACGTGGATCCGCATGCCGTCAACACTAACGGCCTCCCGCACCCCACGAGCTTGTTCCCGGCGGTGACGGGTCCCACCCGCATCCGCCCGTACGCCAGCACTGGCATCATCCACTCGTTCGGGGGGAAGGTGAGGCATACGGACCAGCCTTGGGGTGGTGTGCGGATGCCTGACCGGGAGCGGAAGCGGGACGAGACCGCGACGCGGGGACGGATCGAACCACGCGACGTGCCGGGCGAGCGCGACGCGCCGACCGGTACGGAGCACACGCAGGAGAGTGACGCGGCCCGCCGCCGTCGCCGGGCGCAGTTCCTCCGCGAGCTGCACGAAGCGAAGCAGTTGCGGGACCGCGTCCAGCCGCGCCGGGCCCGCGCGGCCCGTATGCGCCAACAGATGCGGATGCGCACCTTCCGCTGGTGACGGGGGCTCCGACGGGCGCGTTCGCCCCTGCCCGAGTGCTCCGGAGCGGCTTCCGCCGACCGGGCCTTCCGGGAACTGATGGCCGACGCAACGTCCGAAGAGGTCTCGCTCGGCCGATGTTTCTGCCACGATGCCGATTGGGCGGGGCTCAGCGCAGTCGGACAATCGTCTGCCCTCCCGTCGGACCGATTCACCTCTGACCAGTGGGAGTGTCACGGTGTACTTCGCCGCACTGCTCGCGCGCACCGAAGACGGGTGGGAAGCGAGCGATACGGAGCTCGACGATGTGGAGGCCCTGTCCGACCTGACGGACCTGGCCCGGGACGCCTCGGTGGACGAGGACACGGTCCTCGTCTACATCGAACAGGAGGACGCGTGGTTCGGCGTCGTCCGCGTGGACGGTGAGGAGGACCCGCGTATCTACGTCTCGGACGCGTCCGCCGCCGCCCGGTCCTCGTACGGGGAGATCCTGCTCACCGACGAACTGCTCGGCCGTGAACCGGGGGCCGAGGACGAGATCGCCGCTCTGGAGGAACTCGTCGGCCTCGACAGTGACGAGGACGACGATCCGGAGTTCGGCCACGAGCACGGCGCGACCGCCCCGCCCGGCGGGGCCGCCGACCGGGACGACGACCCCGAGGCCGTACCGGCGGGCCCGATCGGGGACGCCTCGATCCTCGCCGACCTCGGCCTCTCCGAACGTGCGCTGCTGACGCTGCGGACCGACGCGCTGGCGGAGATCGCCGACGCGCTGGGAGCGGACGAAGTGCTGGAGAGCGTCCGCTAAGGTCCGCGGGTGACCGCGCGCCTCCCCGAAGAACCCCCGCCCCCGCCTTCCCCCACCCCCCTTCTCGCGTCCTTCGCCACCGATCCCGTACGGGACCCGTGGCGGGCCCCGATGCGCCATGCCCTGGACGAGGCGGCGCAGGCGGCGCTGGCCGGTGATGTGCCGGTCGGTGCCGTCGTCCTGGGACCGGACGGATCGACGATCGCCACGGGCCGCAACGAGCGCGAGGCGACCGGTGATCCGACCGCGCACGCCGAGATCCTCGCCGTCCGTGGAGCCGCCGCCGCCCTCGGGCAGTGGCGGCTCACCGGTTGCACGCTGGTGGTCACCCTGGAGCCCTGCACGATGTGCGCGGGCGCGCTGGTGCAGTCGCGCGTGGACCGGATCGTCTACGGCGCGCGCGACGAGAAGGCCGGGGCCACCGGCTCGCTCTTCGACGTGGTGCGCGACCGGCGCCTCAACCACCGGCCCGAGGTGATCCACGGGGTCCTGGAGGAGGAGTGTTCGGCGCAGCTCACGGCGTTCTTCCGGGCGCTGTAGCGATCTGATTTCTGATCCCGGGCCACGATGGTCTAAGCTCTCTCTCGGTAGCGTGTCCGAGCGGCCGAAGGAGCTCGCCTCGAAAGCGAGTGTGGGGAAACTCACCGAGGGTTCAAATCCCTCCGCTACCGCTCTCACACCCCTCTGATCTGCGGAAACGCAGAACGGAGGGGTGTTTTGCGTGCGGCGGACGCCTCCGCGCCCAAGGCGCCCGCCGCACGGCACTTCCCGGCCGCGCAGGACGGAAGGCCACGCTCGCGACCGGAAACGCCGGGGACTTCGAGGGCACCGGCATCATGCTCGTGACCCCTTGGACCGACGCCGCTCCCTGGCCGGCGTGGTCCGGACGAAAGGTCCCGGGGCACTACGACGGCCCCGGCCCTCACGGAAGAGGTGGCCGGGGCCGGAGCCAAGGCGGGGCCTTGGAGCGGGGAGGCGGCATCGGGGGGACAAAGCCGCCTTCCCCGGTGAGGACAAGTCCCTACTGGTCCTGCCGCGGTCGGGGGGAGCGCCGCGGCCGGACCCCACAGAGAGGGTCCTGTCCCTTGCCCTGCGGATTCCTGCCTGGTCCGCCGGGCCGTGCTTCCATCGTGCCTGTTCGCACCAGCCGTGCGGGCCGGTGAAAGGCCCCAGTCGCCGGGCCCTTGGTCCCGGGGAGACCGGGCACCGGCCACGCGGGTCCCCGCACCGGGTTCGAACACCGATCGCCATCGACCCCCGAATCCGACCAGGTGTACGGATAGAATCTGCCGACCGCGCACGGGACCGAGGGGGAGGCAGGGGCTGTGGCGCAAGCGAGGAAGATCGCGCTCTACATCGTGGTGGTCTTCGTGCTCTACACGATCATCACGTCGCCCGCGAGGGCCGCCGACCTCGTCCAGGTAGGGTTCGAAGGCATCTCCAGCGCCGCCCAGGGCGTCGGGGACTTCATGTCCGAGCTGGTGAAGTAGGAGCCCTGCCGATGATCCGCCACCTGGTCCTGTTCAAGCTGAACGACGGCGTCGAGCGGGACGATCCGCGGGTCGTGGCCGGCGAGAAGGCGTTCCGGGAACTGGACGGGCTCGTCCCCGGGCTGGAGTTCTGGGAGTGCGCCTGGAACATCACCGACCGGCCGATCGCGTACGACTTCGCCATCAACTCCGCCGTCGCCGACGAGGACGCGCTGGGGCGGTACATCGAGCACCCGGCGCACCAGGCGGCGGCCGGCCAGTGGCGCGAGTTCGCCACCTGGGTCATCGCCGACTACCCCTTCTGAGCCCTACGCGCCCCGGCACGCGGCCCGTTCGCGGGTCGCGCCCGGCCCGTCGGCCCGTGGCGCCCGGC